>JBILXN010000138.1:0-6554 GCA_044378425.1 Methylococcaceae bacterium | reverse complement strand
TGGTCAGTTACCGTGCCTACCAGATCGCCCTCCTACACAACCCGAAATGCCCATGGCATTTACATCTTTCAGTACCGGCTCCCTAAGCGGATTCGGGATGCTTACCCTTCCATCCAAATTCTTTTTCGTCGCTCACTAGAGACTCGATCGAAACGTGAAGCTGAAAATGGAGCGCGTCGCTGGTGGGTCTGGATGGACGAACTAAATAGAAGACTCTCTCACGACCCCGCCGCCTACGCCAAGGCCTTAGATCTATTAGCTCGCTACGAAAAATCGAGCACCTTTCCTGGGTAAAGGTCGAGGACTACCTCTCCGGCCTCAACGAGGACGAAACCCATGTTCTAGACGTAGCGCTCGTCGCCAGAAGTCAAGACAACGCCAGAAAGTCTTCTCAGGATTTCGCCGAACAAATCGCTTTGCTAAAGCAGAAAATCGACGCCCTCTCACTGGAGAATCAAGGCCCCAAAATCCAAGCACTGGGTTCGTATCCATTCCAAACGTATCGAATTAAGCTGCCCAGACTTCGTCAAACAACGAGGAAAAACCGGCATACGCTTATTGCCCGATGAAGCAAGGACCGGGGAAGAGAATGAGTAAATGGGATCCACTTGATGAACCACGACTCTCGCGACCTCGTGATAAGGGTCTGTGACAAGCGGCTCATGGATATGACAAAATGCCGCATTTTGATGCGGGAGACGTTTAATGCGAGTCATCCTTCTAGGCAGTCCCGGTTCCGGAAAAGGCACCCAGGCCCAAGCCATCACCAACAGATACCATATCCCACAGATTTCAACTGGGGATATGCTGCGTGCTGCTGTCCGTGCAGGCACCCCTCTGGGTCTAGCCGCCAAAAAAATCATGGATGACGGGCTACTGGTCTCGGATGAGATCATACTTGGCCTTATTAAGGAGCGCATCTGCGCCGATGATTGTGCGCCAGGTTTTCTATTGGATGGCTTTCCCCGAACTCTCGCCCAGGCCGATGGACTCAATGCCATGGGAATCATCATAGACCACGTTATTGAGTTCCTCGTCGATGACGAGGAAATAGTAAAGCGCATGAGCGGTCGCAGGGTCCATCCGGGATCAGGTCGCAGCTACCATGTGATCTTCAACCCCCCAAAAGAGGACGGTAAGGACGACGCAACGGGGGAGCCGCTTATCCAGCGTGATGATGACTGCGAGGATACCGTTCGCAAGCGTCTTTCTGTTTACCATGATCAGACTCAACCGCTGGTCGGCTACTATCAGCAAAAAGCCGAGCAGGGTGCTGTTCACTTTAGCAGTATCAATGGGATCGGCGCTGTGGAAGCCATTAGTGAGAGCATTTTCGCTGCTTTGGGCTAGCAGGGACGTCCAATCCCCCCGCAGCGCGGCATCGCAGTGGCAGATAGTAACTATTGATTGATAAACAAAACCTTATCCCTGGCGGAGAATACAGCCTATGGCCGGCAAGACCCTTTACGACAAACTGTGGGACGCCCACGTGGTATGCACAGAAGCAGACGGATCAGCGCTTATCTACATTGACCGCCAGCTACTACATGAAGTGACCTCGCCGCAAGCTTTTGAAGGCTTGCGAATGAGTGGCCGGACGGTCTGGCGACCAGGCGCCAACCTCGCCACCGCTGACCACAATGTGCCGACTATTGGCCGTGAAAAAGGCATCGCCGACCCGATCGCCCGCCTGCAAATCGAAACACTGGATCGCAACTGCAAGGAATTCGACATCCTTGAATTCGACATGGGCGACGAGCGTCAAGGTGTCGTGCATGTAATGGGTCCGGAACAGGGCGCCACGCTACCGGGCATGACGATTGTTTGCGGGGATTCCCATACGGCCACTCACGGCGCCTTTGGCGCCCTTGCCTTCGGTATCGGCACATCGGAAGTAGAGCATGCACTCGCAACCCAGTGCCTGGTCCAGCGCAAGTCCAAAAACATGCTGGTCAGAGTCAACGGAAGCACCGGCACCGGCGTGACAGCAAAGGATATCGTACTGGCCATCATCGGGAAGATCGGGACGGCTGGCGGCACTGGCTACACTATCGAATTCGCCGGACCCGCGATCCAGGCGCTTTCGATGGAAGGCCGCATGACGCTCTGCAACATGGCCATTGAAGCTGGCGCCCGCTCGGGACTGATTGCAGTGGATGACGCCACCATCCGCTATGTCAAAGGACGCCGATTCGCCCCAACCGGCAGTCAGTGGGATAAGGCGATCGACGCCTGGAAGGATCTCCACAGCGATGCCGACGCTCACTTTGAAGCAGTCATCGACATTGACGCCTCTGCCATCATCCCGCAGGTCACCTGGGGAACTTCTCCCGAAATGGTCGTCCCTGTCGATGCCAGCGTGCCCGATCCACTCAAGGAAAAAGATCCCGTCAAACGCGACGGCATGCTGCGCGCTTTGGAATACATGGACCTAAAAGCCGGCATGCCGATGACTTCAATCGGCATCGACAAGGTATTCATCGGTTCATGCACCAACGGTCGTATTGAGGACCTCAGGGCCGCGGCCAGCATTGCCAAGGGCCGCAAAGTCGCGACTAACGTCAAACTGGCAATGGTCGTACCCGGTTCAGGGCCTGTTAAAAAGCAGGCGGAGGAAGAGGGCCTGGATAAAATATTCACTGAGGCTGGTTTTGAGTGGCGCGACCCGGGTTGCTCCATGTGCCTTGCAATGAACGCCGATCGCCTGGAACCGGGCGAACGCTGCGCATCGACATCCAACCGCAACTTCGAGGGCCGACAAGGCTACGGTGGGCGAACCCATCTGGTGAGTCCGGCCATGGCGGCAGCCGCAGCGGTGAGCGGACATTTTGTTGATGTTCGTCAGTTACCGGCGGCGGATGTTGCGACCAGCAGGGTGCCGGTCAACGCATCACCTGAAACCCTGATGGCTGCAACGACGATGCCCCCTGCCCCAGTCGAAGTGGCCTTGGATGACGAAGCCTCATCCAAACCAAAGCGGACCAACAAGCCAAAAAAGAAACCCACCTCATCTGCACCGGAGAGTACCCCACAGTCATGAGATCTTTCACCTACATACATTCAAGGGTCGTTCCCCTGGACCGGGCCAACATCGACACCGATGCAATTATTCCAAAGCAGTTTCTAAAGTCGATCAAGCGCAGTGGTTTTGGCGTCTACCTGTTTGATGAGTGGCGCTATCTGGATCGCGGCGAGCCGGACATGGATTGTACTCACCGACCGATCAACCCCGATTTTGTGCTCAATCAGCCCAGCGCCTATCGAGCCCGGATATTGCTGACTCGGGAAAATTTTGGCTGCGGATCATCCCGCGAGCATGCCCCCTGGGCTTTGGATGACTATGGCTTCCGGGTCATCATCGCCCCCAGTTTCGCCGACATTTTTTACAATAACTGCTTCAAGAACGGTCTGTTACCCATCGTGCTGGATGCTGCAATTGTTGACCGATTATTTGCCGAAGCGGGTGTAGGCTATCAACTCGAAGTCGATCTCGAAAAACAGACGATTACCACCAAGTATGGGGAGATCATTCCCTTCAATATCGAACCGACGCGGAAACATCGCCTACTGAATGGACTCGACGATATAGGCCTGACCTTACAACATGCCGACGCGATAAGGGCCTATGAAGAACGCCGACGCAAAGTGGCGCCGTGGTTGTTCGCGACAGCCTAACTTACAGATAAACGTGACAGGATCTACCGAAGCATGACAAAAAAAATTGCAGTGCTGCCAGGCGATGGCATTGGCACCGAAATCGTAGCCGAAGCCATCAGGGTTCTCAATTGTCTAAAGCTGGATTACGGCCTTGAGGTCGAGACCGAGCAAGCCCTGATCGGAGGCGTCGCCTATGACGCTACAGGAACCCCCTTCCCTGCCGAAACACTGGCTATTTGTCAGGCCGCCGACTCGGTGCTGTTGGGCGCAGTGGGTGGGCCGAAGTGGGAGCCACTGGACTATTCACTACGGCCCGAACGCGGTCTATTGGGGCTTAGGGCGGAATTGGAGCTGTTTGCCAATTTGCGTCCTGCGATCCTCTATCCGCAGCTGGTCGCCGCTTCGACGCTGAAGCCCGAGGTGGTTTCGGGTCTGGATATCATGATCATTCGCGAACTGACCGGCGGTATTTATTTTGGAAAACCGCGTGGACGCCGGGTTAACGAACAGGGCGAACGCGAAGGCTATAACACGCTGTTCTACAACGAATCGGAAATTCGCCGTATCGGTCATATTGCCTTCCAGACCGCCATGAAGCGCAATCGCAGATTGTGCTCGGTCGATAAAGCCAATGTGCTGGAATGCACCGAACTGTGGCGTGAAATCATGATTGAAGTATCGAAAGACTACCCGGAAGTCGAGTTGTCCCATATGTATGTGGACAATGCTGCCATGCAGCTGGTGCGGGCGCCGAAACAGTTCGACGTGATGGTCACGGAAAACATGTTTGGCGATATCCTTTCCGACTGCGCCGCAATGCTGACGGGCTCAATCGGTATGCTGCCGTCAGCCTCGCTCGACAAGAACGGCAAGGGTATGTACGAACCTATTCACGGGTCCGCACCGGACATCATGGGCCAAGGCATTGCCAACCCCATTGCTACCATCCTCTCAGTCGCCATGATGCTGCGCCATAGCTTTGGCGATGCCGAAAATGCCAGCCGTGTCGAACGGGCTGTGACCTCGGCCCTTGATGCGGGTTACCGGACGGCAGACATCTACTCTGAAGGTACCCGTAAGGTTGGAACCACTGAGATGGGGGACGCCATCATCGCAGCCCTCCGTCCCTGATCCCGGCGATACAATCTAAAATATTATGAGCAAAACCTACAATGTTGCCGTACTAGGGGCCACCGGTGCCGTGGGCGAAACCATGCTCGCCATGCTGGACGAACGCAAGTTCCCGGTCGGTGAGGTTTATGCCCTCGCCAGCAGTCGCTCGGCCGGCCAGCAAATTGAGTTTGGCGATGGCCACCTGACTGTCGAGGATGTGGCCGAATTCGACTTCAGCAAGGTGCAGATTGGCCTATTCTCTGCGGGTGCGTCGGTATCGGAAATCTACGGCCCCATCGCCGCCGCCGCCGGTTGCGTGGTGGTGGATAATACCTCCTGCTTTCGTTACCAGGACGATATTCCCTTGGTGGTGCCGGAAGTCAACCCAGAAGCCATAGCGCTGCACCGCAACCGTGGGATCATCGCCAATCCTAACTGCTCCACCATCCAGATGCTGGTGGCGCTAAAACCGATTCATGACGCGGTCGGCATTGAGCGCATCAATGTCTGCACCTATCAGGCAGTCTCCGGTACTGGCAAGCAGGCCATTGAGGAACTGTCCTCGCAATCGGTCACATTACTCAACGGCAAACCCGTCACACCAAAGGTCTATCCTAAACAGATTGCCTTCAATGTCTTGCCGCAAATTGATGTGTTCATGGATAACGGCTACACCAAGGAAGAAATGAAGATGGTGTGGGAAACCCGCAAAATTTTGGGCGATGACACCATTGTGGTAAATCCCACGGCCGTTCGGGTACCGGTTTTTTACGGTCATTCAGAGGCGGTTCATATCGAAACCCGCGACAAGATTTCGGCCGAGCAGGCCCTGGCCTTGTTACAGAAAGCACCTGGTGTTGTCGTGCTGGATGAACGCAAACCCGGCGGTTACCCTACTGCCGTGACCGAAGCGGCAGGAAACGATCCGGTGTATGTCGGTCGAGTGCGGGAGGACATCTCCCACCCTCGTGGCCTTAATCTCTGGGTAGTCTCGGATAATGTTCGCAAAGGCGCTGCGCTAAACAGCCTGCAAATTGCCGAAGTGCTGATTCGCGACTATCTCTGAGCCAAACGTCAGTTTTTTACCGACCGAAGCTCGCAAAGCCCCGAATCAGGGGCGTTTGCCTTCACCCGTAGCAACGCAAGTTTTTGCAAGATCAAAGCGCCATCCTGCTATTCTGTGAAAGCAGACAGTAACAGTCTATGGCGCTACGGTCTGCTCAATCCAGTCTTTCGATGACCTGCTATTGGGTCAAAACCCCACCCCGGAAAAACACCATGAAGAGTACGCTCGCTAAAATCACCTGTTCTGTTACCGCTCTCGGTTTCATCCTGTCGCTCAGCGGTTGTCTGCCAATAGGTGCCATCCGCATGGCCAGTAAGGTCGCACAGTCTGGCTCCAAGTCCAGTGAAAGCCTTGCAAGTGTTGATCTGATTTTCTCGGGCACCCCAGGATTTGCCATCAGCAAAGGATTTGAAGTCAGCGATGGCACCTACCTCTATGCGGTACAGTCCGACAGCCTGATTCAATCGACCGGCATCAGTCCGATAGTGAACGCCAAAGCTAAAACCGCCGGCAACTGGGCCATACCGGCCAACTCAGTCAAACTGATCGTCAGCCAGTACCCCAAAACTTACAGCGTCAGCGTTAGCAATCCGACTGCGGGTACTCCGGGCAAAGCCGCCAAGTAGGACGCACTCCAAAATAACGGCAGGGTCACGGCCTTCCCTTCATAGCGGCCGCGACCCTCTCCTGCAAAACTGAAACAATCTGGGGGTGCAGT
>JBILXN010000014.1:0-22142 GCA_044378425.1 Methylococcaceae bacterium | reverse complement strand
CGATCCAGGGTGTTTCCACTATCACCGCCAGAATCATGTTAGATTGTTGATCGATTCTTCATTGAATCCGACGTAACGTCCAAAAGGGCATCTGATGGGGACAGGCATGACAAAAACCGGCCTACTCGGGACCTCCGCTAACAGCACTAGGCGGGTTCACTGTCGCCTTATTCCGGCTTTTGGCGTGGTCGGCATGAACCGATGGGTATGAGCAGGCTATCAAAAGCACTCACGGTATTAGGCCTGATGCCGCCTCTTACAGCGGCTGCTTTGGGCATCGGAGACATCAAGCCACACTCGAACCTCAACCAGGCACTGAGTGCGGATATTCCGCTGGTGTTATCAGGAAACGATAGCCTCGATAGCATCAAAGTCACCCTGGCAAGCCCAGAAGCCTTCGCCAAAGCAGGCGTCGAAAGACCTCACATCCTGTCCCAGTTGCGTTTCAAACCGGTTCGGATTTCGCAAGGACGGTACACCATTCAGGTCAACTCGACCGCCGTCATTCAGGAAGCCTATCTCGACTTTCTCATTGAGGTCGAATCTGACCAAGGCAGCATGCTGAGGGAATTTACCCTGCTGCTTGACCCCCCTAATGGTTTTGACGATGCGGTTTCAGGCGGCGCCTGGCCGTCCATGCCTCCTGCCAATAAGCCCGGTACAATCCGTTCAAACGAGGCACTTGAGCCTGATGATACCGCGCCCATCGTACGTCCGATCGTCCGTAATCCGGAATCTGCCGAGCCAAAGGGCGGACAGTACGCCAGCCCCAGCACCCGTGCAGATCAACTCAAAGGCCAAACCTATGGCCCGGTTCAGGCCGGAGAACGACTGATTGATATCGCCGCGAAAGTGGAGCGTCCTGCGACAGTCTCCGTCCCTCAGATGATGAGCGGGCTGTACCGGGCCAATCCTCTTGCGTTTTCCCGCAACATAAACGGCTTGCGGGCAGGCAGCACGCTGCAGATACCGACCGCGGGCTTCATCAACGGCGAAAGCTCGATGGCTTTACCCGCGACTGAGCACGCCGCCGAAATCAATCGATCGGTCAGTCATGATGCTGTTTCCGAGGTGGTAGCGAATAATCCGGCCATACTGAAAAAGGAAAACGAGGCCCTGCGTGCCAGACTGGTTCAACTGGAATTACGTCTAGGTGAAGCGCAGCGCATGCTGTCACTCAAGAATGCGGAATTGGCTGCGCTGCAAAGTCACCACGAAGGTGCCGTCGATAGTGCCGGCATGGTGCCCGCCATACCTTCGATGAGCCTAATCAGGGCCGTGGAGGAAGACAAGGCCACTGAGAAATCCGAGGACTCTCAGTCATCTGAAAATCCTGCCGTCGTAGCATCACCACCCGCTTCAGCCGCCCCTGCCGTCCAGTCCCAACCGTCAACCAGCACGACCCCAATCCCACCAGGAATACCGGTTAGCACCCCCACCCAGGTGGCAGTCGCTACCCCACCCGCGGCAATGCCGGGGGCGTCCAGCTTAGATATCGGCTATGTCTTGGCCAGCGGTAGCCTGCTCCTGCTAGGGTTGAGCGCTTGGTTGCTGAGACGCCGCCGCCTGAACGCGTCAATTGCCGACCCCGAAGTCCTGCCCGAATGGGCGAGACACGCCATGGCTGCGGCGCAGGAAAATGAAAAGGGTGAGTCGCCTGAACCGTCTCCCTACGATCCCGCAGTGATGCCCTCGACGGCTGTGCCGAATTCGGCAGATACGCAGCCCATTGAGCTCGAACCTGACAGCGAAAGCACCGCACTGGATCCAGTCTGGGAGGCCGATGTCTACCTTCGTTATGGCCGCTATGACCAGGCAGACACTCTGATACGGCAGGCGCTTGTCGATGCTCCCGATCAACCCGATCTCATGCAGAAACTGTTCGAGATCTTCGACAGGGCCAACAATGAGGCCGCCTTCCGCGCTTATGCCAACAGCCTTATGGAACGGAAAGTGATCCTGCCCGAGTCTTTCTGGTCGAATGTTTACCTGCTGCGGCCCGAATGGTTACCGGACAGCCCGGCGAATACGGATAGTGATCCACCCACCATCAGGCGAGCCCAGCAGCCCACCGATACAGCCACGGCGCCCACAGTTGCTGCCGCACTTGATACTGATGACACTGATTTCACGGCTGAACTGCAGGCTTTTGAATCTGAATATGCCGGGGCCGTCTCTTCCGATGAGAGAGTCATTATTGAGGACAGCGAAGCCGACAAGGCCCCAAATGATCCCGACGCAGAGCAGGCTGATGACAACATCGTTCGGGTGCTGGAGTACAAACCCGTATCGATCGCAGACCTGCAGACCGACACCGGTCCCGAGTCTGATCAGGCATACGACAATCTGCTGGCATTCGAGAGCGAACATCTGACAGCGGCGGAACCGGAGCCAGCGTCAGACTTTCTCGGAAAGGCTGCTGAAAGCCTCATCGCCATAACCAAACCTGAACTGCATCCTGATTTTGGCGTATTGGACTTCGAACTTGAATTGCTGGAGCCTGCTGACCCGATTTCGCAGGCAAGCGATGACGGCGGAACGAGCGACACTCGGTCCGGCAATAGAAGAAAGGCCAAGCTATCGTTGGTGCCACCTCTTTTGAAGGTAACGACAGATGACACTGAAACGCCTACTGGGCCACACCCGGTCAGCAGGCACCACCCCTCTCGAAACAACTGACTGACCACGACAAGGACTCCATCAGTCCGACGTACCGCCGGTGTCAGTCAGGCGGCCGGCACCTCTGAAGCCATTCTGGCGCCATGCCTCATAAATGACCAGCGCGACCGCATTGGAGAGATTAAGGCTTCTGTTGTCCGGCATCATAGGAATAAACAGACGTTGCTCGGCCGGTAATTTGTGCAGAAACTCACTGCCCAACCCCCGCGTTTCAGGACCAAATACCAGAGCGTCCCCCGGTAAATAAGCCACCTCGGCGTAGGGTCGATGGCCGTGGGTAGAAAGTGCAAATATCCGCGCCGGTCGCTCGGTCGCCTCGAATGCAGCAAAGCTTTCATGCTCACGAAGTGTGGCCCACTCCCGGTAATCCAGCCCCGCCCGCCGCAATCGGGCATCGTCCAATCTGAAGCCTAGCGGGTGAATCAGATGCAGCTGCGCACCGCTATTGGCACACAGACGGATGATATTCCCGGTATTCGGCGGTATCTCCGGCTCTTGCAGAACGACATGAAACATGGCGCGATCAGTTTCCGCCCGCAGGTACCGGCGTCACTTTCCAGATATCCCGGTTGTATTCCTCAATCGTACGGTCAGAGGAAAACTTCCCGGCCGCCGCAGTATTGAGGATACTCATGCGCGTCCACTGTTCCTGATCGCGGTAGGCGGCAGCCGCCTCGGATTGAGCGATGATGTAAGCGGGGAAATCAGCGGCGGTCATCCAGGGATCCCAGGCCGCACGAACGGACTCGATGATAGGATCGAAAATCCCCGGTTCGTTCTCATTGAAGCATCCAGACTCTAATAACGCCATCACCCGCCGCAAGGGTTCGTGGGACTCAATGATCGCGGCCGGATTGTAATGGAGACGAGTTGCTTCGACCTCATCCGCAGTCATTCCGAACAGGAAGAAATTATCGGGGCCGACTTCTTCACGCATCTCGATATTGGCTCCGTCCAGCGTACCAATCGTCAGCGCACCATTGAGCATGAATTTCATGTTGCCCGTGCCGGAAGCCTCCTTGCCAGCAGTAGAAATCTGCTCCGAAAGATCAGTCCCGGGGCAGATGATCTCCATGGCCGTCACCCTGTAATTGGGGAGAAAGATCACTTTGAGCCGTTCACCCACATCGGAGTCGGTATTAACGACAGCGGCCACGTTGTTGATCAGCTTGATGATGCGCTTGGCCATCACATCACCGGGTGCGGCCGTGCCGCCAAAAAACACGACCCTCGGCGTCCAGTCCTCGACATCACCGCGCCTGATGCGGTCATACAGGTGAATGACATGGAGCACATTCAGTAACTGTCGTTTGTATTCATGAATGCGCTTGACCTGAGTGTCAAACATGGCATCAGGATTGATCTGGATTCCCAGTTCGGACGCGGTATAGGCAGCCAGACGTAGCTTGTTAGCGCGCTTGATGGCTCGCCAGCGGGCGCGGAACTCGCCGTTTTCAGCGTAGGGCACCAAGCGGGCCAGCTCACTGAGATCGCGCGTCCAGCCATCACCAATAGTGGTGCTGATGAAGACCGCCAGCTCAGGGTTGCAGCCCAGAAGCCATCGCCTTGGCGTGATGCCATTGGTTTTATTATTGAATTTGCCTGGCCAGAGTTCATGAAAGTCGTGAAACATCCCGTGTATCAACAAGTCCGAATGCAGCGCGGCAACACCATTGACCGAAAAGCTGCCAACAATGGCCAGGTAAGCCATTCGCACCTGCTGCTCCCAGCCCTCCTCTATCAATGACATGCGCGCCAGACGATCATGATCTCCCGGCCAGCGTTGCTCGACTTCCACCAGAAAACCGGCATTGATCTCGAAAATAATGTCCAGCAGGCGCGGCAGCAACTGCCTGAAAAGCCTGACCGGCCATTTTTCCAGCGCCTCTGGTAACAGGGTGTGATTGGTATAGGCCATGGTCCGCCGGGTAATATCCCAGGCGGCATTCCAGCCCAGGCCATGCTCATCGACCAGCAATCGCATCAGTTCGGCTACGGCGATGCTTGGATGGGTGTCATTGAGCTGGAAGACGTTCTTTTCGGCAAACTGGCTAAAATCCTCACCATAACTCTGCACCCAGTCGCGGATCAGATCCTGCAAACTGGCAGAGGCAAGGAAATACTGCTGACGCAGGCGGAGTTCCTTGCCGTTCTCGCTGGCGTCGTTGGGATAGAGCACCATCGTGATATTTTCCGCCCTGTTTTTGGCGCGTACCGCCTCGGTGTAATCACCGGCATTGAATTCGCTCAGGCTAAACTCATCCGTCGCCGCCGACTTCCAGAGTCGCAGCGTATTGACCGTTCCGTTCTGAAAACCCGGCACCGGAATGTCGTAGGGCACCGCCAGGACATCCTGGGTGTTCAGCCAGTTCAGGCGGCCATTTTCTGCTCTTTCGACATGGCCACCAAAACGAACTCTCACGGTCAGTTCCGGCCGCTCCAGTTCCCAGACATGGCCATTGCGCAGCCAGTGATCCGGCTCCTCAACCTGATGGCCGTGTTCGATATGCTGGCGGAACATGCCGTATTCGTAGCGCAGGCCGTAGCCCGTTACCGGTAGTTGCAGAGTTGCGCAACTGTCCACAAAACAAGCCGCAAGACGCCCCAGACCACCATTCCCAAGACCGGCATCCAGTTCGACATCGACCACCTCCTCCATCACCAGACCCAGCGTCTGCAGTGCCTTGTCGCTGGTCGTTTCAATACCCAGATTAAGCATGGCATTGCTGAGCGTCCGGCCCATCAGGAATTCCAGCGACAGGTAGTAGGCCCTCTTGCTACCCGCTTCCCGGTAAGCATGCTGGGTATGTTTCCAGCGCTCCATGAGGCGGTCGCGGACAGCCAGTGCCAATGCCGTATAACTGTAGTGTGCCGATTTGCAGGTTCTGTCCCGACCTAGCGTGAAGTTGAAATGATGGGCGATATCCTTGGTCAGGTCCTTGGGTTTAAGGCCCAGGGCAGCGGTCTCGGTCAGTTGCGTCGTAGGATTACTTTTGGTCAGCTTTCTGGTGGGCATGGGCTATCATCGTGCTCTGGCTGAGGGAATAAGGCCTGGCGAAGTGCCAGTATGACTCGCATATGCGTTACACGCCTGGGTTGTGCTGAGACAACGACAGCGTGGCCCGGTCCTGTCCTTGGGGTTTGCCGCGTTGTGCGGCAGCAGGCGAAGATCGCAGTCACCCCCGTTGGTTCGGGGGTACAATTATCGCACTTATCAGGCTATGTTTTGCGCGGGCAGTGCCCGTGGGGTATTCAACAAGACTACTTCAGACATCAAGATTTAGTTCGGCAATCTTGCGGGTGAGGGTGTTGCGCCCATAGCCCAGCAGTTTGGCGGCCTCCTGACGACGGCCACGGGTGAGGCCGAGCGCAGTCGTGATGAGAACACCTTCAGCCGAATCAATGGCATCCTTGGCAATGTTGCGCTGACCCGTTTTGAGTCGTTCATCCACCCATTGCCGCAAGGCATTTTGCCAGTCTTCGGTCACACCGGCAGGTGAGGGCTCACGGTTAACGTGCAACAGCTCTGGCGGCAGATCATCAAGATGAACATCCTTCCCAGCGGCCATTACGGTAATCCAGCGGCAGGTGTTTTCAAGCTGGCGCACGTTGCCGGGCCAGTCGAGACCACACAGATAGGCCTCGACATCCGGCCGTAGGATTTTGGTTTCGGCCTTGATCTCGATACTGGCCTCCTTGAGGAAATGCTTGAGCAGCAGAGGCACATCCTGCCGCCGCTCCCGCAACGGCGGCAGGTGGATACGAATGACATTAAGCCGGTGATAAAGGTCTTCCCTGAATCGCCCTTCAGCCACCAGCGAATCAAGATTCTGATGGGTCGCGGCAATGATGCGAACGTCAACCTTGATCGGGGCGTGTGCACCTACCGGAAAAAACTCGCCATCCGCCAGCACTCGCAACAGGCGGGTCTGGAGTTCAGCGGGCATGTCACCAATTTCATCAAGAAACAGGGTGCCACCGTCGGCCTGTTCGAAACGTCCGGCACGACGTGCCTGGGCGCCCGTAAAGGCGCCACGTTCATGACCGAATAATTCGGATTCGAGCAGATCACGCGGAATCGCCGCCATATTAAGGGCAATAAAGGGCTTGGCCGCTCTGGGACTGTGGCGATGCAAGGCACGAGCAACCAATTCTTTGCCGGTACCCGACTCGCCATTGATGAGGACCGTGATATGCGACCGCGCCAGACGGGCTATGGCCCGAAAGACTTCCTGCATGGCAGGGGCAGCACCGATGATCTCCGGAGTCGCTTCCGGAGGCGACAAGGGTTCATGCTCCAACCTTTGACTGCGTGCCTGGACGCAGGCGCGCTGCACCCGATCAACAGCCTCATCAATATCAAAGGGTTTGGGCAGGTATTCGAATGCGCCGCCGTGAAAGGCGGAAACGGCACTTTCAAGATCGGAATGTGCGGTCATGACGATGACAGGCAGATCCGGGCAGCGCGTTTGCAGGCGTTGCAGCAAGGCAAGGCCATCCATGCCGGGCATCCGGATGTCGGTCAGTATGGCATCGGGTCGGGTATCAGACAGAGCCTCCAGCAAACTGTCCGCGCTGGAAAAACTGCGGGTCTGGATATCGGCCTTTTGCAGGGCTTTCTCCAGAACCCAGCGTATTGAGCGATCGTCATCGACGATCCATACCTGGTCTGCTCTAGTCATGTTCCCTCCTCCAGAGGCAAAAATATTGAAAATACTGTGTGGCCCGGTTCGCTGCTACATTCAATGAGCCCGCCATGCTGGTTGATCAGCGATTGGGCTATGGATAGACCCAAGCCGGTTCCTTCAGCCCGACCGCTGACCATGGGGTAGAAAATCTGCCCCATGATTTCAGGCTTGATACCGGGACCATCATCTTCAACCTCAATCTTGACTGCCATGCGATTACGTCGATGACCTATAGTCACCTGGCGATGAATGCGGGTGCGGATCAGGATATGGCCCCGGTCGCCCACCGCCTGGGCAGCATTGCGAACGATGTTGAGGATCGCCTGGATGAGCAGGTCGCCATCCCCCTCAAGCAACGGAATACTGGGGTCGTAATCACGATCAACCACCACTCCTGCCGGAGTTTCGACCTGGACCAACTGTCGAACCCGCTCGAGCACTTTATGGATATTGATCAACCCGCGCGTGAGCGGCTTGTTGGGGCCCAGCATACGGTCGACCAGCGATTGCAGTCGATCGGACTCTTCCATGATGATCTGGGTATATTCCCGCAATTCCGGCTCTATCAGTTCCCGCTCCAGCAACTGGGCAGAACCGCGTATGCCGCCTAGCGGATTCTTGATTTCATGCGCCAGGCCCCGCATTAGCATGCGGGCAGCATTCTGCTGGGCCATGATTTGTTCTTCCATGGAAATCCGGAGGTGCCGGTCGACCTGCTCGATCTGAATCAGGACAGCCTCGGGCTTCTCCTGTTCAAGCAGGGGCACAATCGTCAGACTGACCGTGACGGCATGAGAGGCCGACCCCAGGGATATATTTCGCTTGGTGAGGGTTTCCCCATCCTCCATGGCTCGCCTGAGATCACTTTCTATCGATCGGTCTGACAGCCCGAACAAATCCCTGGCCCTCATGTCCAGCACCTGACGGGCACTGACCGCGAACAACATTTCCCCGGCGAGATTGATATAAGCCAACCGGCACGCGGGATCGAACAACAGGACGGCATCCGTCAGGTGATCAAGAATCCGGGGACAGAATTTGGCAGGATTTGAGAAATTCATGACACTTGCAAAGCAATTTGAGGGCCAAGAATTCAGCAGCGACCACAATAGAGGTTGAGTGCGGCCAAACGGGAACACCACCACCACCGCACCACTATAGCGCAAACGTCCAACGCTTGGTTGCCCCACAACGAGGCAATCCTAATATTCTGCAGGTTATGGCACTAAGCCGAGAGTTCGACGCCGATGATGCCCCTTTGCTCGAACTGGCATAGGAGAACCTTGCCGAACTCCAGTAATGCAGGGCAGTCAGGATACTGAATTTCGGCGGCAATCCGTAGCAGGCAATCCGTGGCATTTAAGGCTCCCTCCTGGTTCAGCAGGTCAAGCAGCCTGAAACTAACCTGATTGACCTCCATAAACCGGACGCTATCTTCCCGGTCTCGATAGACGACCAAAAAGGTCGGCAACTCCGAGGCCTGCTGTGGTTGGAAGTCACTACAAAGCAGATGAACCGGATAGTGGTAAGCCAAAGGCCAGGCGACCGCAGACAATCGAATCCGGTGGGAGAGCGGGTCTTCAGCAAAAGGGACATGAGATAAAGGTGGTTCAGGCTCAGCAATAGCTAGCGCCAGCTCAACCCACTCATAATGAGCTAACTCAATCAGAAACGGCGGCTCATCGGACCGCTCACGCTCATCGGCCCTGAGATAATCCACAAACTCGCGGGCAATCTCGCTGAACAGCGGGGTCCTGCAACAATGTCGAGCGTAGAACTGGCGAATCAATAGGGTCCACCGCGCTGAACCCAGAATGTTTTTCAGAACCGGAAACCCCGTCGCCAGAAAGCTCTCGATGTTATTGAAAAAGAGCTCCCTATAGATGGCCATACGCTCAGCGGGTATGCCGGGTGGGGCAGGGACTTTTTCCGGATCGCGGATGTGGGCTGCGAAGGCCTGTTGCACTGCCTGAAAAGGGTGGGCACATTCAGCCATAGTGGCGCGGCAAAACGGTCTGAACCTGTTGCAGTTCACGTATGCGGGCAACCTCGGCCAGCAGATCCGGCAGCGGCGGCATATTGAAATCCCGTTCCAGCACTGTGGGCTTTACACCGAATCGACCATAAGCCAGCGCCAGCAGATGCCAGACCGGATCAATCACGGCTGCCCCATGCGTATCAACCAAGAGATCGTCAGTTTCGACGTAATGACCAGCAACGTGAAAACAGCTGACCCGGTCTGGGGGGATGGCGGCAAGAAAAGTCTCCGGGTCATAACCGAAATTGACGCTGTTGACGTATACATTATTGACGTCCAGCAACAGATCACAATCCGCGGCATCAAGCACGGCGTTGAGGAAGTCAACCTCCGCCATTTCCTGTGCAGGCGCGGCATAGTAGGAGACATTTTCGATGGCGATGCGTCGATTGAGAATATCTTGCGTCCTCTGAATCCGCTCGGCAACATACCGGACGGCATCTTCGGTAAACGGAATGGGCATTAGGTCATAGAGATGGCCTTCATCCCCGCAGTAGCTCAAATGCTCGCTGTACTCATGAATCTGATGAACCGCCAGGAAATCACGAAGTTCCATCAGAAAAGCTTCATCCAGCGGCGCAGGGCCACCGATGGAAAGCGACAGGCCATGACAGCTGAACGGAATGGCTTCGGTCAGTGCACGGAACTGTCGCCCTAATCGACCCCCAATCCGCATCCAGTTCTCGGGGGCGATCTCATAGAAATCTATGCTACTCGGCGGTGCATCCTGCAACGAGTTCAATAGTGATCGCCTCAAGCCCAGCCCGGCGCCGCGTGAAGAACATAATCCCCTGCCCGGCGCCCTTAGCATGGTACCCAGCTTACTTGGCGGTTGTTGTCGCTGGCGCTGATTGTTCCATTTTCATACCGGCACATTTGCCTTCAACGGCCTTCGCTTCCTGGGCTGGATCTTTCTTTGCCGTGTTCATCATGGCGCCGCAGTTCATTTCCGGAGATGCCATCTTCTGACCACCGCATTTGCCTTCACCACAGACCATCTCCTTGGTTTCCTTACCGGCTTCGGCAAGCTGCATGTAACCGGAAGCAAGATCATTGACAGCAAAGGGATTTTCACCGGCAGCCGCTACGCCGGCCAGAGATGAGGCAATTGCCGCGCCCATCACGGTTGATAGTGTTTTTCTGCTCATGAATTGGAAACCTCAATATAGTTAGTTGTAGTACGAAAGATAGCTTTGAGACACCCGATCAGGCTTTTGGCTATCTCGCATTTAAGCCTGAACCCTACCCGGACCGACCAACCGGGAGTCAACCCAAGCGGCTCGGTACTCCCAGCGAATCCACCGCCAAGTATTCTCACACAGCGGCAATAGCAGATGCACGTTCAAAGTTTGGACGGATCCCACTCTGGTAAGCAAAACAAAGACAGTTGGCATCCTTCATTAGTTTCAGAGGCGCATGGCGGCGGGCAGGTGGAAAGGACGAACGGCTTCAGCTATGCTCTTGCCAGTGAAACCTGAACAGGGCTGCCGATCCATCCAACCCAGCCATAACGACTCCATAGAGGCATTACATGTTTTGTCGAAATTGCGGTAACGAGGTCAAGGACAAGGCTGTCGTCTGCAGCGCTTGCGGGCATGCCATTGAAGAATTTGTGTCGGGCACAGCAAGCCCCGCCGGTCGCTGGAGTTGGTTCACAATGTTCGTGACCATCGGTGTGTTTGTTGTCCTTCTGCTCGTTGCGATCATTGCCGGGTTATAAACGAAATCCGGATGGCGTCCTGCGCTGGGAGTTCATATTTTGAGCAATGTCTTCCGATAGAACCTGAGTTCCTCAATGGATTCGAGAATATCGTCCAATGCGCGGTGGCTGTTTTTCTTCTTGAATCCGTCCCTTACCTCGGGCGCCCAACGGCCGGCAAGTTCCTTGAGAGTCGAGACGTCGATACTGCGATAATGGAAATAGGCCTCCAGTCCGGGCATGCTACGGGCGAGGAAGCGGCGGTCCTGACAAATGCTGTTGCCACACATGGGAGAGGCTCCAGGCGGTACCCATGTTTTGAGAAATTCAATGGTTACTGCTTCGGCATCACCTTCACTGATGGTGCTCTCTCGGACCCTTTCAATCAGGCCGGACTGGCCATGATGTTTATGGTTCCAGTCATCCATGCGCACCAATACCGATTCTGGCTGGAAAACCGCGATCACCGGCCCCTTGGCCAACACATTGAGGTCTTTGTCCGTGACCACAGTTGCCACCTCAATGATGCTATCTGTGCTCGTATCGAGCCCCGTCATTTCAAGGTCTATCCAGATCAGGTTATGCGCGTTTTGGGCCATATACGTCACTAATGGGTGGGGATGAACGGTCAAGCAAAGCAGCAGTCTACAGAAAACCGCAGCCAATCGGCTGTGCCTTGCATACTATCAAAGGCCATTGTGGCCGCGTTTACGTTCTGGAGCCCCGAATATGAATGATCTGACCACACTGTTTCTGATCGCCCTCGCGCTGTCCTCCGGCATCGAATTCTGGCTGACGAGCCGGCAGGTGAACCATGTTAAAGCCAACCGAGAGACAGTACCCAGTGCCTTCAGCACTACCATCACGCCCGAGGCCCACCAGAAGGCTGCAGACTACACTGTCAGCAAAAGTAGACTGGGCAACACCGACCGGGTCATCAGTATCATCGTTTTGCTGGCATTCACCCTAGGCGGTGGCATCTCCGCCTTGCAGTCAGTGTGGGATAGCTTTGACCTTTCAGCCATGGTCACGGGAATTGGGCTTATCTTGAGCGTCATGCTGCTGATGCAATTGGTAGAGTTACCCCTCACTCTCTACCAGACTTTCGTCACCGAAGAACAGTTTGGCTTCAACCGCAACACCCCCGTGCAATTTGCCAAAGATTTTTTAATTCAAATGGTGCTGGGGCTGGCCTTGGGCATCCCCCTCCTCGCTCTCATTCTGTGGGTAATGGAGAGCGTCGGAAGTTACTGGTGGTTGCTGGCCTGGGCCATCATCATGGGCTTTTCAACGCTGATGAGCTGGGCCTTCCCGACCTTTATCGCACCGTTGTTCAATAAATTCACCCCGCTGCCTGATGCCACACTCAAAGAGCGCATTGAAGCCCTGCTTACCCGTTGTGGCTTCAAGAGCGAAGGGATTTATGTGATGGATGGCTCCAAGCGTTCCGGCCATGGCAATGCCTATTTTACGGGGATTGGCGACAGCAAGCGCATCGTATTCTTCGATACCCTGGTTGACTCCCTCGAACACGACGAACTGGAAGCGGTACTGGCGCATGAACTAGGTCACTTCAAGCGTCGGCATGTCATCAAGATGCTCATCACATCCGCCACCATTTCTTTAGCGGGTTTTGCCATTTTAGGCTGGCTCAGCACTCAGGATTGGTTCTATTCGGGACTGGGGGTCTCAGGTGGCCATTCCAATGCTACTGCGCTTCTGCTGTTCATGATGGTGGCACCCACATTTACGGCTTTCCTTAAGCCAATCATGGCCTACATGCAACGCCGTTATGAATTTGAAGCCGATGACTTTGCCGCTAGCCATACGCAGTCTAGGCACCTTATCAGTGCTCTGGTCAAACTGTATCGGGAGAACGCCAGCACCCTTACCCCCGATCCACTTTATGCTGCATTTCACTACAGTCACCCACCGGCGGCCGTCCGCATAGCAAACCTCGCGGCCCGGGCATCCTAACCCGAATGTCCACCGATGACCTTGATGGCGTCAGACACTTATCCCAAGCCCTACAGGAAGGCCTTGTCGTCAGCCATCTCGGCCAAGGCCTCGCGGTGGAAGATCGGGATGGCGCGATCATTCTGTGTCACACCCGACGCCAACTGGGCCAAGCCGTGGTGGGCGATCGCGTGTTATGGGAACCACTGGAGAATCAGCAAGGCCGGGTTAGCGAAATACTGCCGCGTCACAGCCTGCTCACCCGCCCCGCCCATGGCGGAAGAATACGTCCTGTCGCAGCCAATCTTGATCAGGTCGTCGTCGTCGTGGCTCCCGAGCCACAACCAGACTGGTTACTGGTTGACCAATACCTTGCCGCATCGGAATATCGTAATCTGGCTGCTGCCATTGTCATCAACAAGATTGACAGAATCACTGAACGGGAATCGATCAGCTCGGTATTGAGTGTCTATGAGGAGATGGGTTACCCCTGTCACATGGTCAGCGCCAAATCCGGTGAGGGGCTAGCTAAACTGAGGTCAGGTCTGAATGGCCGCTGCAGCATTCTTTCCGGTCAGTCCGGGGTCGGTAAATCCTCCCTAACCAATGCACTCCTGCCGGAAAAGCAGCTGCGAACACGGCAACTGTCGGAAAAGGCGGGGTTGGGTCGACACACGACCACCGCTGCTACGCTTTATCATCTGCCTGAAGGCGGCGACCTGATTGACAGTCCGGGCGTAGCGGTTTTCGGCTTGGCAGAAATGGGTGCCAGCGACCTTGCTGAAGGGTACCGGGAGTTCCGGGAGTATCTGCCCGTCTGCCAGTTCAATGATTGCAGCCACCGGCAGGACAAGGGCTGTGCGGTGCGGGCGGCCGTTTCAGAGGGCCTGATAGCGATGGGCCGCTATCAGCGTTTCATCAAACTTCTAGATAAAATGCACCTGAGTTGAGCTCATGAATCATTGAGATCAAGTCATTGAAATCACACAGGCCCCGACGGGTGGCTGTGTGATTTATTGATGGATGGCTCTCTGAGAAACAGGGGGCGGAGTGCAGAACTAAATCAACCTTGTTGCAACAGGCTGCGCAGATCAATCGTTGCTGCGTTGGCACGCGCAATATAATTCGCAAGCGTCAGTGAATAGTTGGCGAACAAACCAAAGCCACTGCCATTGAGGATGACAGGGCTCAATGTCGAGTTCTGACTGTTTTCCAATTCACGAACGATTTGCTGCAACGATACTAGCGCGGTCTTGTTGCCAAGAATATCGCGAAAATCAAACTCAATTGCCTTCAGCACGTGCATGGCAGCCCAGGTATAACCCCTAGCCTCATAAAAGCGGTCATCAAGCTTCAGCCAGGGGGTCCTACCCAATTCAGAGTGACGATCTTCAGCGCCATCGGCAGGCTTATCTGCCGTACTGGCGCTCAAACGGTTGGAGTAGTCACCCAATCGCTTCTCCAACACTTCGAGGTACTGCCTTAAGTTATCGGCACGTGCATAGAAATTGGCATCTCGCTTCATCAATCTAGCACGGTAGGCAACCAGAGACTCAATACCTTTCTCGTACTCAGACTCAGAAGAGGGCAGCTGCCAGGACCGGTAATCGAAATACAGGAAGGGTTCGCCCTTGGAAAGATCGGGATCTTCCTGGGACTGGGTCTGGGAACGAGCAATGTTGTTACGCAATGCGGTTGTTGCATCACGCAATGCAATCAAGGCGCCCAACTCCCAATTGGGAATGTTATCCAGCATAACGCTGGGGGGAAACACGTCGTTCATCAGGAAACCACCGGGCTTGTGCAGCAAGGTTTCGGCAATCTCGATGAGTGTGGTGGAGTAGGTGTAACCCAGCGGAAGCTCTTTTGGATTCTGGACGCTCGCTTCGACGGCCGACTCCTCAACGACATCGAACGAGGCAGGCTCACGGCTCCAGTACCAGCCTATGGCGTAGAGAACGACGCAAACCCCTACTATGAACCCAAGAACCCGACTTACTATTGGGTTACCCTTGAGACTTTGCAGACTAAAACCCCTTTTAGTCGTCGTAGAGGGCGTCGTTTCACTTTTGGAGTCATCTAAAACTGACATGCTTACATCCTGATTACGGTGGACCCGAATGGAAGGAGTATACAACACCCACCGACAAGGTTTACCGAACAGATGAACGGACAAGAAGTGTGAACTGAGGGCAGATGGCTCAGCCTGAAGGCTGACGGGCAAGAGCAGGGGGAATCCGGGCTAGACTGGATGGGGGGGGGAAGTCACCACCCGGGTCACCCCTGCGTTGCCGAATATAATCAAAAAGACGACAACATGCCACTTTTTTTGGAGGAATTATTACCGTCGCCATCAGGGTTCCGGCTAATAACCAAGTAAAATCGCTGCCCGCTCAACCCTTCGGCTTTGGGTTATTAATAGCCCTTGCTCGAGGGTGTGCTTGATCATACACGCTGGCCAGATGCTGAAAATCAAGGTGGGTATAGATCTGGGTAGTACTCAGATTGGCATGGCCGAGTAACTCCTGTACGGCCCGGAGATCGCCGCTGGATTCCAGCAGATGGCTGGCAAAAGAGTGGCGTAGCATATGGGGATGGATATTAACGGGAAGACCGAGTTTGACCCGCCAGCACTCAAGCCTACCCTGCACGGTACGTGCGGCAATCCGTGAGCCACGACTGCTAACAAAAATTGCCACCTCCCCTACTCCGGCCATGCCGTTTCTGCACTCCAGCCAATTTAACAGCGCCTTCACCGCATAGCGTCCTACCGGGACATGTCGGGATTTTTCACCCTTGCCATGGCGAACCAGCACCGAACCGTTCTCGAGATCAACATCCTTGAGATCCAGTCCGGTCAACTCCGACAACCGCAATCCGGAAGAGTAAAACAATTCCCACATCGCCAGATCGCGTACGTCCAGCACGTCATCCGCCGGACGTTCCAAAATGCCTGCCATCTGATCCACATCAAGCAGTTGAGGCAGACTGCGCGAGGCCTTGGGTGCTCGTACGCCTTGTGCGGGATTGACAGTGAAAGCGTGGCGTTTTACCAAAAAACTGTAATATCCCCTGATTGCCGAGAGCGCCCGTTGCACACTGCGACTGGCCAGTCCTTCACGGTGGCGGGCCGCCGCATGTTCCCTGATGTGTGAAGGCGTCAGCATGCGCCAGTCGGGTATTGCCCGCAGATCGCAGTAGGTTCTCAGGCTTCCCAGATCGCGTATGTAGGCATCAAGTGTGTGGCGTGACAATCGCCTTTGCGAACGCAATGATTCCAGATAGGACGCTAGTTGCTGTTCCGCCAATGCGTCCATCAGAAACAGAATCTAGGAGTTGAGCAGGGCTGACAGACGGGCCGCCAGAATTTCACTCATTTGCTGAAGAAACACCATGCCCATTTCCTCACGAAATCGCTCGGCGTCTCGACTCCCGATCGCAAACAGACCCATCAACCCCGCATGCTGCAACGGAACGATCACACAAGAGCCGACAGCATCGGCATCCGCGCCAAATATCACATCGGCCTCATCACTCCCAAGCGTGCCGCAGCGCGGCTTGCCTGACTCAAGAATAGACTGGCAAAAAACCCACCCACGACTGGCGGGAGCCAGCATCATGTCTGCCAGCGAAAAATCCAGTTCCGGCTTTGCGATACGAACGGCAACGAAATCGGCCTGAAAATACTGATGCAGCCCCCCATCCAGCCCTTCAATCACATCCTCCACCGTTTTGGCATCAAGCAAGGCCAGCGTAATCTGATGAAGGCGCTGATAAACGCCATCATTCTCCCGCGCGATACTAACCAGGTCTTCAAGTTGCCTTGCAAGTCGCTGATTCTTCTCCCGCATCACGCCTAACTGGCGTGAGACCAAGGATACGGCATCACCACTGGGATGAGGAACTGTCAGAATTTCAAGCAGCGTCAAGTGGTCGCGAAAAAATTCTGGATGCTGACGCAGATAGTGATCGACATCTGCCGCCGACAAGGTATCTGTCACCGGATTTGGCATTGTGCTCAGGGTCATAACTCAATTATTCCTTCAAAAACAGTAATGGCTGGCCCCGCCATCATGACCGGGGAACCACGTCCAGCCCAGGCAATAGAGAGTTCGCCACCTGGCAGATGTACCTGGACCGGGCTCAGTAGAACCCCTTGCTCAACGCCTACCACCACGGCCGCACAGGCACCGCTCCCACAAGCCAGTGTCTCGCCTGAACCACGTTCGAATACCCTGAGCCGGACGGTGTGCTGATCAATAACTTGCATGAAGCCGATATTGGCACGCTCAGGAAACATCGGATGTTTCTCCAGCACCGGCCCAATCCGATCAACTGGAGCATCATCGACCCTGTCGACCCGCAACACCGCATGCGGATTGCCCATGGAAACGGCACCGAACTGCAGACAATCACCCTCGATATCAATTTGGTAAGTGATAGATTCAGACTGTGCCAGCATCGGGATTTCACCTGGCGTATGGCGGGGCACACCCATATTGACAGTCACAAGATCATCTTCTCCATGCCGCAGCACCAGGCGTCCGGCATCGGTATCGACCTGAATCTCGACCTTGTCGGACAGGCGATGGTCGCGGACGAAACGGGCAAAACAACGAGCTCCGTTACCGCATTGGGCAACCTCGCTACCATCGGCATTGAAAATACGGTATCGAAAATCGGCATGAGACTCATGGGCCGATTCAACCAGCAGCACCTGATCGCAACCCACCCCAAAGTGACGGTCTGCCAGAAAACGAATTTTGTCCGGGGTCAGCAACACGTTTTGATTGACAGCGTCAATCACGACAAAATCATTGCCCAAGCCCTGCATTTTGGTGAATTTCAATGCCATTATTTAGCCTAGCAGGCTTTCACTCTGAAACAGTTCACTGATCGCTTCCCGTTTCCGCACCAGACGGGTACGGTCACCATCGACCATCACCTCTGGCGGACGAGGTCTGGAGTTGTAATTGGAACTCATGCAGAAACCGTAGGCACCAGAGGATCGCACGGCCAGCAGGTCGCCCTCCGCAATCGCAAGTTCACGGTTCTTGCCGAGAAAATCTCCGGTTTCGCAGACAGGACCGACCACATCATAGAGGCAGGATTGGGCGACCGAGTCCTTCCGAACCGGCAGTATGGCCTGCCAGGCCTGATACAGCGAAGGCCGCACCAGATCGTTCATGGCGGCATCGACGATGGCAAAATGCTTGTCGCCGTTCGATTTGAGATACTCGACCCTGGTCAGCAGAACCCCGGCATTACCGACAATGGCGCGACCCGGCTCCATGAGGAGCTCATAATCCAGTTCACCCAGCCGCCGGTTTATAACCTTGGCGTAATCGGCCGGCTCGGGCGGCACCTCATCCTTGTACCGTATGCCGAGCCCCCCGCCGATATCGAGGTGGCGAATGGGGATTCCCTCATCTTTCAGCCGTTCAGCCAGGAGCAGAACCCGATCCAGTGCATCAAGAAAAGGATGCAGCGAAGTCAGCTGTGAACCGATATGGCAGTCAATGCCCGCCACATCAAGGTTGGGCATAGTGGCAGCCCGCCGGTATTCCAGCAGCGCCTCATCCATGGCGATACCGAATTTGTTTTCCTTAAGCCCGGTCGAAATATAGGGATGCGTCTGTGCATCGACGTCGGGATTGACCCGCAGCGAGACGGTCGCCTTCTTGCCCAACTCACCCGCTATACGATTCAACCGGTCGAGTTCCATCGGAACCTCGACATTGAAGCACCGGATGCCCACCTCAAGTGCCCGCCGCAATTCGTCCTCGCGTTTACCAACCCCGGAAAATACCACCTTGCGGGGATCACCGCCTGCAACCAGCACCCTTTCAAGTTCGCCCACCGAGACGATATCAAAACCCGATCCCAACCGCGCGAGAACATTAAGCACTGCCAGATTGGAATTGGCCTTGACAGCGTAGCAGACTAAATGAGGCCGACCATCAAAGGCCCGATCAAACGCGTGCCAATGTCGCTCCAGTGTCGCCCGGGAGTAGACATAGCAGGGGGTTCCAAAGTCTCTGGCTATGGCAGCCAGCGGGACGGATTCTGCACAGAGATCTGCCCCGCGATAGGAAAAGTGATCCATCAGTCGGCCGACTCCCCGGTAATCTGAGTATCGCGTTGATTGGGGACGTCCTGAGGATGATCCTGGTCGTTTTTCTGGTAAGCCTTGGCTCGACGTTCTGCCGGAGGCTCATGCCCTTCCATGTAAAGGGGGCCTTTCTGACCACATGCGACAAGCATTGCCGCAGGGACCAATAGCCAGACCCATCGGTATCGGTGCTGCATTCTGGTATTTATAGGGAGAGTAAACCTGTTGAGTGGGCTGCATTCTAATCGAAAATCCCGGAAGCACACACTAAACCGCTGACCAAGGGCTAACCTCATTCAAAACGGGCCAGCCCTTGAAAAGGGTGTCGCTACTTTGGCTGAGCGGAGGATGCATCTAACAACATCTCGATCTCATGACGCAGACCGGCATCTTCCGGTGTCACCCTTGATGGAAAAGTCTGGACTACCCGCCCGTCACGGCCGATCAGGTATTTATGGAAGTTCCATTGCGGCGCTACCCCAGACTGCTGGGCCAGGGACCTGAAGAATGGATTAGCCTCGGCTCCGGTGACCGCAGTTTTGGCAAATACCGGAAAACTTACACCGTAATTGAGGTAGCAAACGCCGGCGGTTTTTTCGGCATCCGAGAACTCCTGTTTGAAATCGTTGGAGGGAAACGCAAGCACCATCAGCCCGCGCGAACCATACTCCTTATACAGAGCCTCCAACCCCTTGAACTGCGGTGTGAAGCCGCATTGGCTTGCGGTATTGACCGCCAGAATGACCTTGCCTTTATAAGCGTTACAAAAATTCACGGCCTCGCCCCCGCGCAAGGGTTTCATCTCGACATTGAGGATGGGCGGGCATTCTGCCGCAAGCGCCGCACCGCCTGTCAGCGACATCAGTAAAAATGGGATCAGAGCCAGCGTTTTCATGGTGTTATTCCTGTAATGGGGAGGTTGCGGAGCAGGTGGGGTATCGCAAAACCATTATCCGCCCTGCTTTGTTATAGTTGGGGCAAAGAAGTTTCCATTCACACGCGCCGGACGAGCCTTGTCGTCTGCACCCTACACAGGAGCCGTCCTCCATGTCTGATACTGATATTTCGCCTGCCGCACCAATACTCCGGCTGTCCATCGCCGGCATGCGCTGTGCGGGCTGCGTCGAAGCTGTTGAAACCGCCCTTCGAGCTGCGCCGGGTGTGAGTTCGGCAGAGGTCAGTTTTGCCGATCACTCCGCTATCGTTCGCGGACAGGCAGACCCGGAGCAGCTCAGAAAGGCGCTACAGGCCGTGGGCTACGACGCGGCAGTGATGGAAGAACTGGATACAGCAGCCGGGCAGGAAGCGCTGGAACTCGCCCGCTATGACGCTCTGCTCAAAAAAACCAAGGTCGCGGCGGCCGTCGGAATACCTCTGATGCTAGGCGAACATTTCGATTTACTGCCAATGCTGGGGGGTCCCATTGCTGGTGCTGTCTGGCTATTGATTTCTGCTATCACATTCGCCGTGCTGGTTTATTCGGGCGGTCATTTCTTTGTGGGCGCCATCAAGAGCCTCCGGCATCGTCAGGCCAACATGGACACGTTGATAGCAATGGGTACCGGCGCTGCCTGGTTTTACTCCACTGCGGCTATCATCTTTTCGGCCAGCCTGCCGCCCATGGCCCGTCATGCTTATTTCGAGGCGGCCGTGATCATTCTGGCATTCATAAATCTGGGCGGGGCTCTTGAAATGCGGGCAAGAGGCCAAACATCCTCGGCCATCCGCGCCCTGATCGGCCTGCAACCGCGAACGGCGAGGGTCCTGCGTGAAGGTCTTGAGGTCGATATTCCTATCGCCGAGGTCGGGTTGGATGATAGTGTCCGAGTACGGCCAGGGGAGAAAATCCCGGTTGACGGCGTCGTGGTTGAAGGCCATTCCAGCATCGACGAATCCATGCTGACCGGGGAGCCCATGCCCGTGGAGAAAACCCGGGGCGATGAAGTCATTTGCGGCACACTCAATCAGACCGGCTCCTTCCTGTTCAAAGCCACCCGAATCGGTCGCGACACGGTACTGGCGCAGATCATCGCCAGCGTCCGCACGGCACAATCCAGCAAGCCCGAAATTGCCCGTATGGTGGACACGATCGCCGCCCGATTTGTACCTGTGGTCGTCGCGATTTCTGCCCTTACCTTTATGGTCTGGTGGTCTATCGGGCCATCTCCCGCCCTTGGTTACGCCTTCGTCACCGCCATGACGGTGCTGGTCATCGCCTGCCCCTGCGCGTTGGGTCTCGCCACACCGATCTCCATCATGGTGGCTGTCGGCAGAGCCGCCCAGAGCGGCATCCTGATTCGCAAAGGTGACGCATTGCAGAGCGCGGGCACTCTCACCACGGTTGTTCTGGACAAAACCGGCACCGTGACCGAGGGCAAGCCTCGTCTGTCAGCCCTGGTAGCGGCTTCGGGCTGGACCGAGGAGGCCGTTCTGCAGTGGGCTGCAAGCCTTGAAGCAGGCTCGGAACACCCCCTGGCCACAGCACTTCTAGGCGCTGCTACCGATCGCAAGACCCGTCTGCTGCCGGTGACAGGATTTGCCGCCATTGCCGGCCACGGCGTTTCAGGCGTGATTGAAGACAAGCGCGTACTGCTCGGGAATCTGCCGCTGATGATGCAAAAGGGCCTGGAGGCGGGCGTGTTAGGTGAGCGCCTAGCGGCGCTGGCCGGCCAGGGGCAGACACCGGTTCTGCTGGCAGTGGATCAGACCGTCATAGGTTTGCTCTCGGTCGCCGATCACATCAAAACTGACTCCAGGGTGGCGATCGCCCGACTGCGCGGTATGGGCGTCAGAGTACTGATGGTCACCGGAGACAACGAGATAACTGCCCGTGCGATTGCGGCAGAGGCTGGCATCGACGAGGTTCGAGCGCAGGTGATCCCGCAGGACAAGGCGGCTGTCATCCGTCAACTGCAGGAGCAGGGCGCCATCGTCGGGATGGTCGGCGATGGAATCAACGACGCACCGGCT
>JBILXN010000095.1:0-8891 GCA_044378425.1 Methylococcaceae bacterium | reverse complement strand
CCGGCGCCACCAGGGCCTGGGCCAGCGGCCTGTCGGGCCGGGTGTCCAGCAATTTGCCCACGGCTTTGGCAGGAATCGGCGTGGCTGGCTTGCGCGAGTCTGGCCCACCCGTCAGGGTATGGGCATAGACATCATCATCGGGGGTGAGAAAGGCGGTCAGTTCGGGCGGCAGGCAGCGGGCCATCACCGACAGCATGCGCTCATCGTGTTCTTGGTCGCTGAGCAACTGGAACATGGCCAGCGCTGTCAACAGGCTGTCTGCAGGCTGCCAGGGCTCGGGGCGATAATGCAGAAAGCGGAATTCCGGCGGGAATTCCGGTAGCCGGGTCATCTGCGCGTTGACGCCCTCGGCATAGGCCCGCAAGACGTCGCGTTGATCGTCAGGCAAGCCCGCCAGTATCGCGGCGGCCGCATCACCGAACCGATAGCTGCGCTGCCGTCGGTCCAGATCGACTGCCGGGGCACCTATGATTTCGGCCAGCCGTCCTGCCATTTTGCGGCGCAGCATGTCCATCTGGAACAGCCGCTCCCCAGCATGCAGATACCCCAGTGCGCGGGCAGCGTCCAGCCGGTCATGCGCCTCAATGGTGGGGATGGCAAGCGCATCAAACGCAACCGTTACCGGTGCCGCCAGCGTCGGCAGCGGCCATTCACCTTCCATAACCGGCAGCGACATGGCCGCCCTGTCCACCTGATAGGCAAGGGGGGCGATAATCAGCAGCAGGGCAAATCCTGTCAGGTAGAGGCAATGTCGCAGGGTCATGGCGGGGCTTTTGCAAAAGAAGTAGCGGCTGTCGGGGGGTATTATTCCGGTATACTGCACGGTTTTTCGTGTAGCGAGCAACACCATGAGACCCAGCGGACGCCTGCCCGACCAACTGCGGAATATCATCATAACCCCCCACTTCACCAAACATGCCGAGGGTTCGGTGCTGGTTGAGTTCGGCGATACCCGGGTGATCTGCACTGCCAGCATTGAAGACCGGGTGCCCTCCTTCCTGAAGGGCAAGGGCACCGGCTGGATTACCGCCGAATACGGCATGCTGCCCCGCGCCACCCATGAGCGCTCAGGTCGCGAGGCGGCCCGAGGCAAACAGGGTGGACGGACCATGGAAATCCAGCGTCTGATCGGTCGTTCCCTACGCGCAGGTCTTGATCTGCAGGCTTTGGGCGAGCGCACGGTCACCATCGACTGCGATGTCATCCAGGCTGATGGCGGTACCCGCACTGCGTCCATTACCGGTGGTTTTGTCGCTCTCAATCTCGCTGTCATGCATCTGATGAAAGTGCGTCGCCTCAAGTCCAATCCTATCCATGGCCAGATTGCCTCGGTCTCGGTAGGTATCTATAAGGGTTCGCCGGTCCTTGACCTCGATTATCGCGAGGATTGCGATGCCGAAACCGACATGAATGTCGTCATGAATGATGCCGGTGCCTTTATCGAAGTGCAGGGAACAGCCGAGGGTCATGCCTTCCGCCGGGCGGAACTTGATGCCATGCTGGATCTGGCCGGCAAGGGTATCGCCGACCTGATGCGCCATCAGAGTGAGGCGCTGGCCAACAGCCAGCGTTGAGTCAGGCGGGTTCAGTCATGAACAGGATTCTGTTGGCCAGCAATAATCCCGGCAAGCTGCGGGAGATTCAAGCGATGCTGGCGGCGCATGACATCGCGGTACTGGCGCAGTCCGATTTTTCCATCAGCGAGGCGGAGGAAACCGGACTGACCTTCATCGAGAATGCCCTCATCAAGGCCCGTCACGCCGCTGCGATCGCCGGGGTTCCGGTGATCGCCGATGATTCGGGCCTGGAAGTCGATGCCCTGGCCGGCGCACCGGGGGTCTATTCAGCCCGCTATGCCGGCCTCGGCGCCACCGATACGGACAACAACGCCTTGCTGCTGTCCGAACTGGCGGGTGTTCCGCTGCCACGCAGAACCGCCCGCTTCCGCTGTGTCATGGTGTATCTGCGGCATGCCAACGACCCCAGCCCGCTGATTGCGCAGGGTGTGTGGGACGGGTTGATTCTGGACAAGGCGCGGGGCGAGCAGGGCTTTGGTTATGACCCGCTGTTTCTGCCAGCGGATCATGACTGTACCTCAGCCGAGCTGCAGGCCGAGGAAAAGAACCGACTCAGTCATCGTGGCAAGGCGCTGCAAAGTCTGGTGGCGCAGATACTGGCTGCAGGCGGGTAGCCTTCCGACCCTACGGCCCCCTTCTCATTTACTCAGGGAGCCCAAAATGCCGCGCAGCAGTTGCCTGCCGATTTTGCGGCCCAGTTCCGAACTGGCGGCATTGATGGCGCTTTTGGCGGCCTTGGTCAGAAACCCCTGCAGTTCATCGCTCATAGCCCCTTCGCCTGCGGTCGCTGTCGCCCGTCCCCGGAGCCGTTCGTAGGCCGATTCCCGGTCCAGGGCAACCTCATAACGCGCCCGGCAGGGCGAACGGCTGAGAATGCTCTGCCGCTCCTCCGGCGTAATGGCGCCGATGCGCGAACGCGGTGGACAGACCCGCGCCCGCTCCACCGGGCTGGGAATGCCGCCCTCTATCAGGGTCGAGATCAGCGCCTCGCCCACCGCGAGTTCAGTGAGGGCTGTCGCGACATCCAGCCCCGGCCGGGCGCGGAAGGTTTCGGCGGCGCACCTGACCGCCTTCTGATCCTTGGGGGTAAAGGCTCTAAGCGCATGCTGGACCCGGTTGCCCAACTGACCGAGAACCGTCTCGGGGACGTCCAGGGGATTCTGAGTGACGAAATACACGCCTACACCCTTGGATCGAATCAGCCGCACCACCTGCTCTACCTTGTCGATCAGCACCTTGGGGGCCTCGTCAAACAACAGGTGAGCCTCATCGAAAAAGAACACCAGCCGGGGCCGTTCAGCATCGCCGGTTTCGGGCAGATTTTCGAAGAGTTCCGCCAACAGCCATAGCAGACAGGTGGCATAGAGGGCGGGCTGTTGATACAGCTGATCGGCGGCCAGGATATTGATATAACCCTGGCCTTCCGGCGTGGTCTGCAGGATATCGTCCAGCGCGAGCGCGGGTTCGCCGAAGAAGCTCTCGGCACCCTGCTGCTCCAGGGCCAGCAGCTCACGCTGCAGTATGCCCAGGGTCTGCTTGCTGACCGTGCCGTAGTCTTTGCCGAGTTCGGCGGTATTGTCGACGGCGTAGGCAATCAGCGCCCGCAGGTCCTTGAGATCCAGCAGGAGCAGACCCTTGTCGTCGGCGTATTTAAACAGCAAGGTCAGAACGCTGGATTGTATTTCGGTCAGGTTCAGCAGACGGGCCAGCAGCAAAGGACCCATATCCGACAGTGTCGCCCGCAGCGGATGGCCCTGTTGGCCAAAGACATCCCAGAATACTACGGGATAAGCCTGAGGACGGTAATCCACCAGACCCAGATCACGGGCCCGGTCGGCCAGTTTTGGATGGTCGGCGCCAGCAACGGCAAGTCCTGCCAGATCACCCTTGATGTCCGCCAGGAATACCGGCACTCCGAGGTCGGAGAATCCCTCGGCCAGACACTGCAGGGTAACGGTCTTGCCGGTACCGGTCGCGCCGGCGATCAGCCCATGGCGATTGGCGTAGCGGCCTTCGAGAAAGCAGGGGCCCTCTCCCTTGCCAATCAATATGCGGTAGGTGGTCATTTGCGGGTTCCGGTGCCAGTCGATGTGGCGGAACAAATAACCTGTCGCGAATAGCCTGTCAAACGGCGTGCGACTGAATCTCGTGGTGCCCATCGGGCGAGGGCATCGGTCATGGGCCAGACGGCTGTCGATGGGTATTCGGGACACTGCGACATCCTTTCGGAGTGTCCCGAATTCTGCTGGAGGCATCCCTTCTTCCATCCGGAAAGTCCTTATCCGGCGCGTACATCCCTGCGTCCTGTCGCGGTGTCCTGTGTCCTGCCGGTACATCCTGTGCCGGCCCCCGAAGAGGGCCTGACCGGCCCCGTTCGAGTGACGACATTACAACTCATGTCAGACCGTACGGACATAGGTATGAGTACCTAGCGCAGGCGCGGGGCACTTTTCAGTTCGCGCCATTGAGCAGCGCTAAAAGCGCATCCGGATCAACCGGCTTGACCAGGTGATGGTCGATTCCGGCCATGGCAGAGCATATCCGGTCGCAGTCGTGACCATAGCCGGTGATCGCGATGACCAGAATGTTCTCCAGCCCCGGCGTGTCCCTGAGGCAGCGGGCCACATCATAACCGTTCATATCCGGCAGGCCGATATCCAGCAACACCGCCGCGGGCTTGAAATCAACCGCATGCCGCAGCGCACCTCTGCCATCGTAGGCCGTGCGCACATGGTGGCCCGTCATGCTGAGCAGCAAAGCCAGACTGTCGGCCGAATCAGTATTATCATCGACGATGAGCACACGCGGGGCCAACGTGAACTGTCCCAGCGGCTCCGCGCCAAGCCCGGCGATTGCCGCTGGCGCAGCCTGTGAGGCGGGAAGGGGGTGGGTGTTTCCTGTGAGGCGCATCATGATCCAGTCCCTTGGCTATAGCGATGATTCGGGCCAGATGCCGGCGCATTCCCTGCTCCTTCACGATCCAGCCCGCCCGAGTTCCACCTCCGACTTTAATGGGAAACCGATGAATCCGACTGCCAGTGTCTTTACTTACGGCACCCTGCAACTCCCCTCGGTCATGTCGGCGGTCACCGGGCGCTGTCCGGCAGCCAGCCCCGCCAGCCTATACGGCTACGCCCGCTATCGGCTGCTGGACTACAGTTACCCCGGCCTCCGCCTTGAAGCGGGGGCGGTGACATCCGGCGTGCTTTACAGTGGGCTGGATTCGGCCGAACTGGCCCGGCTCGATGCCTTTGAGGATACGTTCTACCAGCGTGAGTCACTGGCAGTGACAACCGGAGCGGGCCTGACTGTAGCAGCCTGGGTCTATGTCGTTCCCCCTCAATCCTACGCACTGCTGGATGACCAGCCCTGGTGCCTCACCCACTTTCAGTCGCTCTCGCTGGCCGGATTTCTTGAGGGGCGCGTCTGCGACTGAAATCAACAGCCGTCAGCGCAGCTCGTGCTTGAGGATTCCGCAGCGCTCGCAACGGGACACCGTGACCAGTCGGCCCTGCTTCACATCAAAAACCTGGGTCGTATCGACGGCCCAGCGATGAAAACCGCTGCGGCACAGGGTTTTGCCCTTGTGCTTTTCCGAGGCCTTGGGTCTGCGAAAGGGAATAATCTCGGCCATGGTCAGTCTCGCGGGTGGATGAGTCGGAAGGTGAGATTGATGCGCGGCCGTAACAGGCCAGGTTGCCGGGGAATGCGGTGGCGCCAGTGATGCTGAAAACGGCCGCGCATGATCAGCAGGCTGCCATGCGCCAGCGGCAGGTGCAGGATCTCCCCGCTCGCAGTGTGGCGAAGGTCGAACCGGCGCTCGCTACCGAGCGAAAGGGATGCGATGACCGGATTGCGGCCCAGTTCCCGCTCATCGTCGGCGTGCCAGCCCATGCTGTCCTGGCCGTCACGATAGAGGTTGCCAAGTACACTGTTGAACGCCTGGCCGCACTCGACTTCCAGCCGCCCCCTGAGTGCCGCCAAAACCGGCGGCCAGGGCTTCGGTATGTGGTCGACCCCTGAATAGCGGTAGCAGGCTTCCGGGTCGCCGTACCAGCACACGCGTCGGGGCACCCTGATCCTGCGGCCCGCCATCACACATTCTTCGGTTTCAAAGGCCAGCTCATTCGTCAGTTGCGACAGCATGCGATCGGCTTCGGCAAGTGGGAGGTAATCCTCGATATAGCTCAATTCGCCGTCGCGATTTAACAGGAGCGTCATGATTGCGGTATTCTTGCCAGCCTGATTAGGTTGCGGGCATCGCCTGGTTTCCATCCCCGAATGGGGCTAGCGGGCGGCTCGTGTAAGTCAAACATAAAGAATCAAGTGCGAACATGTCCAGCATCGAACCTTCCGTCATCGAATCCGGGAATTTCTTCGTCAGGCTGTTTTACATCCTCGTCTATGTGGTTATTCTTGGCGTCGTTCGTTTTGTCCTGTGGGGCGTTCTGCTGATGCAGGTTGTGCTCCACCTCATTGGCAGCCAGCCCAACGCCGGCGCACAGCGCACCGGCAAACTGATCGCCGACTATGTTTATCGCATCTGGCTGTATCTGTCCTATGCCTCAAACGATAAACCCTTCCCGTTCAATAGTCGCAGCCGGCAGGACTGAACGGGCGCCCCGGCATTGCTCACAGCTCACACTAAGGAGAACAGACGATGGCTACTGCCCAGTTGAACGTCAGAGGAATGAAGTGCGGTGGATGCGAAAAATCAGTGCAGGAGGCCGTCAATGCACTGGCTGGGGTACTTTCCAGCAAGGCCTCGGCACCTGACAGCCGGGTGGATATCGAGTACGACGACGCACAGGCGACTCTGGCCCAGATCAAACAGGCGATCGCAGCCAAAGGTTACGCAACCGACTAGCGACCAGATGCTTCTTCAGGGGCGTGTCTGATGACAAGGAAACTCAATTGGGTGACGCAATGAAAACACCGGTCCATATCGCCGTTTCCGGTGCGGCAGGGCAGATCAGTTATTCGCTGCTGTTCCGGCTGATTGCAGGTGATTTACTGGGCAAGGATCAGCCCATAGTCCTGAATCTGCTGGAAGTACCCGAGGTGGTGGCGAGTCTCGACGGTATTGCAATGGAACTGGCCGACTGTGCCTCGCCGCTGTTGTGGGACGTCCGTTGTCATAGCGATCCGGTGCAGGCCTTCGAGAATGCCGATATCGTCTTTTTGGTCGGTGCCCAGCCACGAGGGCCGGGCATGGAGCGTAAAGACCTCCTGTCGACCAATGCCGCTATTTTCTCTGCCCAGGGGCGGGCCCTGAATCAATCGGCGCGGCGCAGCGTGAAGGTGCTGGTCGTCGGCAACCCCGCCAATACCAACGCCCTCATCACCCGCTGCAACGCGCCCGACCTGCCGGCCGAAAACTTTGCCGCCATGACCCGGCTTGATCACAACCGCGCGGTCAGCCTTCTGGCCCGGCACTGTGACAGCAATCCCGCGCAGGTCAGACGGGTCATCGTCTGGGGCAATCACTCGGCCCAGCAATTTCCGGATATCGCCCATGCCACAGTAGCGGACCGGCCGGCGCTGGAACGGGTGGGCAGAGAGTGGTACGAACAGACCTACATTACGACGGTCCAGAATCGCGGGGCCGAGATCATTCGTCTGCGCGGCAAGTCCAGTGCCGCATCGGCCGCAAATGCGGCGTTGGATCATATGCGGGACTGGCACTTCGGGACAGCGCAGGGCGACTGGACCAGCATGTCGGTATGCAGTGACGGCAGTTACGGCATAGAACCGGGTCTGATGTATTCCTTCCCGGTGGAGATCCGCGATGGCCACTGGCGCATCGTCCAGGGACTGCAACTGGACGATTTCTGCCAGGCCAGGCTAAAAGCCAACGCCGCCGAGATTGTCGCCGAACGGGACATGATCCGGCACCTGCTCGGCTAGCCGCACCGTCCACCCCGGATCGGCCGACGCCGCGCGTTCAGTCAGCCATCGGCCCATTGCCGGACCGGGCTGGTCTCGACCAGCAAAAACTCCAGCAGGGCCTTCTGGGCGTGCAGACGGTTTTCCGCCTCATCCCACACCACACTCTGTTGGCCATCCATGACATCAGCGCTGACTTCCTCACCCCGATGGGCCGGCAGACAATGCATGAACAGCGCATCCGGCGCGGCCAGGGCCATCAGCGCTGCGGTGACCTGATAGTCACGAAACGCCTCTACCCGCTTGGCCTGCTCCTCCTCATGGCCCATGCTGGCCCAAACATCCGTCACCACCAGATCTGCCCCACGGACGGCTTCGGCAGGATCACGCACCACCCGCACCCGCGACGGTGCAAACGCCAGAAAATCGGCGGCGGGCGGGTAAGCCTCAGGGCAGGCGATACTGAGTTCGAAATCCAGAAGCGCTGCGGCCTCAATATAGGAATGACACATGTTGTTGCCATCACCAATCCAGGCCACCTGGCGCCCGCGAATGTCGCCACGGTGCTCGAAATAGGTCTGCATGTCGGCCAGTAACTGACAGGGATGGCTGCGGTCGGTCAGGCCGTTGATGACCGGCACCCGCGAATGTTCGGCAAAAATTTCCACCGTCCGGTGCGAGTGTGTACGCAGCATGATGCAGTCCACCATTCGGGAGATGACGCGCGCCGAATCCTCAATCGGTTCACCCCGTCCCAGTTGGGTGTCGCGGGGCGACAGGAAAATCGCACCGCCGCCAAACTGAATCATGCCCGCTTCAAACGAGATGCGGGTTCGGGTTGATGACTTTTCGAACACCATCCCCAGAACCTTGTTCTTGAGCGGTTCATAGACGGCAGTGGACTGCTTCAGTTCGATGGCGCGCTGGATGAGGCCGCGGAACTCAGTCGGGCTAAGGTCCGTCAGGTTGATCAAATGACGCAAGGACATGGTAACTCCCGGCTTCAGGCAGCCGTGTGGTCGTTGACGAGACACGCCACACCATCCATCAAATGGCGGGCTTCATCGTCGCTGAGTATGAGAGGAGGTAGCAGGCGGATGGTACTGTCCGCCGTTACGTTAATCAGCAATCCGCGGGCCAGTGCGGCTGCCGCCAGTTCGGTACAGGGCGCGTCCAGTTCGATACCGATCATCAGGCCCTGGCCGCGGATATCAATAATGTGAGGGTTGCCGGTCAGGCGTTCGCGAAAGCCGGCCCGTATCATCCGGCCCAGTTCGGCGGCACGCGGCGCCAGGGCCTGCTGATGCAGGATGTCAATGACCGTTAGCGCCGCCCGGCAAGCCAGCGGGTTACCGCCGAAGGTGGAGCCATGCTTGCCGGCCGTCAGCACGTCAGCGGCCGTGCCGCGCGCCAGACAGGCGCCGATAG
>JBILXN010000264.1:0-2505 GCA_044378425.1 Methylococcaceae bacterium | reverse complement strand
TGCCGGCTCCTGGAAATCCAGGAGATAATAATCACCTCGTTTTTTCTCAAACCTCTATTCGATAAACAAACTGCCGGGATCCCCGCAGTAGACACACTCGGGCATCCCGGCGGTATAACGGTCACTGATTTTCCAGGCGTACGTACCCGCTGCCCGTACGCCGGTATTGATGCGTCGAGTGAACTCGGATTCGTTAATTAGACGCGCCCCTGTCGAGCATGCGGGCGGCCGCGTCTTTCAGGCTGAACGCGAGGGCTAGTGCCTCGTCGCCCATCACTTGCGGCGAGCTGAACGTAAGAGTGGGGTACGCGGCATAAGACCTGAACGCCACTTCCGTCGAGACCTGGACAGGGTGCAAGCCTTTGCCCTGCAGCAGCAGGACGTACTTCCCGGATGGCGTAATCCCGGTCGGCGAAACTTCCAGCGTGATGATGTCAGCTTCGGTCAGGGCATCTGGCGCAATCACGGCCAGGCGCCGGGTCTCCTGGCAGGCCTTGCCTTTGCCCGGCAGCCGAGCCAAACTGATCAAACGCGCAGTCCATACAGGTCGTGGCTTTGGGGGCCAGCACCCGCGCATGTGGGGGCGCAGTCGGCGACCGACGGGCTGGTGGCCCGGCACACGTTCGCTGATTTACAAGTCTTGAGTTGAGAAGCAAGGATCGAAAGCGGACGGTTCCGTAACCCAGCCACCCACCCCGAGTTTCGGGATGATTCTCGACACTTGAATCTTAAATAAGAAGTAGCCACATTACAGGATCTTTGTTATAGTGCCGGCTCTAGCGCGGGGTGGAGCAGTCTGGTAGCTCGTCGGGCTCATAACCCGAAGGTCATAGGTTCAAATCCTGTCCCCGCTACCAATCAGAATAAAGGCTTGCAGAGATGCAGGCCTTTTTCATGTCTGAGGCTTAGAGAAAAAATAGGCAGAAAATAGGGGTTAGTAGAAAAGATTTCTGGCGGCTATCGTTGATCCGACTCCGAGTTGGATTTTTTCTCTTTCGACGGCCATGCTTTTGTCGATTTTTGTATTAGGCACAGGGGGCGCGTTTTGTGACCCCCACCGGGTGTGGGATGCCCCTTTGTGATTAGGAGTCCCGTGCCGTCGTATACATACTATTCCGGACAAACGACGCCCATTTCTTCAGGCGTTCCAGGCTTCGGGGATAGTAGTTGTAGCAGTTTCGGGCGCCTAGCCTGCGGTTAGCTGACCCTTCGTGTTCGAAGCAAGCACAGAGACAGAATTTTTATCCCAAAAAAAGCATAGCCTTTGCTCAACATTTCGGGAGAGATACCCCCCATCACTCTTTACCTTACCTCCCACACCCCGGCATACCTATAAAATTTTGAAAGCGCAAATCGAGGCATGGTAGGCAAAGGTATTGCCATCAGTTAGGACTCGGCTTGATGCCGTATCAGCAGGTCAGTGACATGGACATCAAGACAATTCGCGAGATTCATCAAAACAGTGAGTATTGGTTTCGACGAAGGCCATCAAAGCGTGAACGCATGAATTTAGAGCGTTCTCCCTTGCCCTTTGGTTTTCCATCATGAACGTCCATCAGAGGCATATACGACCAGGTTTTCAGGGTGCTAATCCATCGACGCGAATAACGGCCACCTCACATCTGTCATAGGGGCCAATCCCTCAGTGATGGCATCGAGCAGGAGCGGTGAGTGCTTCAGGTCTTTGTGTTGACCCAACCCCAAAACCGCCGCAAGCCAATGCCGGGCTTTTTGCGCCAGGCTGACCTGAATCCCCGCCTCAGTGGCCAGTGCCTCATACGTCTTGGCAGAAGACATCACGTACAGGAAGCACTCGACCACGGTTTGTTCACTCCAGATCTGCCCCCCCAGCCGGCGGACCTTCGAACACAGCCACTCAATAACGGCCTCATCGAGCCCCATATAAAACAGTTCATCAGAATGTATGGGCCAGTTCGCCGAATCGTGTGCGCGTAGCCACTGACACCACTCAAGTGGCGTGAGCAGGTGGATGCGCGGTTTTTTCTCTGACACAGCGTATGACATAGCTGTTGACCCGCCATCGCTCGATCGCCGCAAGAAGGCAGGAATGTCCAGATAATCCAGATCGTCCGGTACCGATGTTTTTTTCGGTGGAGGCGGTGTACTGCAGCGCCAACTGATGCTGTCCATGTCCATCGGGTTATCAGCCCTGATTACACCAGAGCTTTTGTGGACCATCTTTATCCTCGGTTCAGCGGATGATGAGGCCATGACAGACCCCATGCCGCCCCAGCCTGCCGGCATCATCTGATTCACCTTGTGCAGTTCCGGCATCTCATCGGCCTTATCCTCCTCCGCCCTGACATGCACCAGCAGGAAATGGGTCTGATCGGTGACCAACTGGTAGGCCTCGGCCCGTTCCGTTGCTGCATCCTCAGCAGGATCGGCAGCAATCCGGACAGCGGCCGCCATTCTCGACACCGTATCGTCCTCCGCCACCCCAGCGGGCAAATCGGTTGTACCCAGAACCTCGACGGCGGATGC
>JBILXN010000094.1:0-8935 GCA_044378425.1 Methylococcaceae bacterium | reverse complement strand
GTTTGTAGCGGGGTGGTGGGTGTGCAGTCGGGTATCCGTTACCATGTGGGCACTTTTCCATTGCCGGTGATCTCGTGGCCAAGAACCTGTTACGTCTGTACCCCTCTCCCTGTGAATCAGTGCCCTTGCGGGGCCTTTACCTAGCTCTGAAGCTTCACCAAAATGGAACCAACGAGCAACCTTATGTGTACGGTAATTTCCTGACCAGTCTTGATGGCCGAATTGCGCTTGAGGATAGTCAAGGCCTCAGCTATCTTCCTGCAAGCCTCACCACTCCAGATGACTTTCGACTTTTCCTGGAACTACAGTGTCAGGCGGATTGCCTGATCACGCACGGTGGGTATTTGCGGGCGCTGGCGGCTGGGCGACTGGGTAACATCCTCCAGATTGGGGGCCATGCATTAAGTCAGGATTTGCCCGATTGGCGTCGATCTCAAGGTTTACCGCCTCAGCCGGCGGTGGTCATCGCAAGCGCTAGTCTTGATTTCCCCATGCCACCTTCGCTTCGTGAACATGGGCAGCGATGCTATATCGCCACCGGAGCCGATGCCGATCCGCTTAAAGTGGCCTATTGGCGAAATCAAGGTCATGAGGTAATTTTTGCCGGATCGGGCTCCATGGTTGAGGGGGCTGCATTAACCCGCCATCTGGGGAAGTTGGGTTACCGGACACTTTATCTCATAGCTGGTCCTCAAATGTTGGACACGATGGTGCGGGAAGAGCGGCTTGCGAGCCTGTTCCAGACGATTACCCATCAATTGATGGGGGGCGAATTTTTCCGCACGTTGGTCGCTGGGCCCGAATTGGGACCTTTTGGCCATTTGAAAATGAGCACGCTTTATTATGACGACAGCGCGCCCAGCGGCGCGGGTCAATGGTTTGCCCGCTTCGAGTGCTGTGCCGGTGAGTCAGCCAGCGCACTAAAATTAGGGAGTAATGATGTTGGGTGATACGAGCGATAAGGTGGTATTGGTTACTGGTGCGGCCCGTCGCATCGGTGCTCAGATTGTGCGCAATCTCCACGGGCGTGGTTGCAAGGTTGTAATTCACTGCCATCGCTCAGAGGATGAGGCTGCAGCACTGGCGGCCAGTCTGGAGCAGTTGCGGCCTGACTCGGTCCGCGTGGTGCGGGCTGACCTCAGGAACGTGGGGGAGCTGCCGGGGTTAGTAGAGTGCGCTGTCGGATTTTGGGGTCGGCTGGATGGTCTGGTCAACAACGCCTCCGTATTCTATCCGACGCCTTTCGCCTCTGCGTCGGAGGGAGAATGGGACGATGTGATTGGAAGCAATCTGAAAGCCCCGTTCTTTTTGGCAAAGGCAGTGACTGAGCCTTTAGCCCGCCAAGGGGGTGCTATCGTGAATATTGTTGATATCTATGCCGACAGATCACCTCAAGGTTTTGCGATTTATACGATAGCTAAAGCAGGGCTTGCCGCCATGACGCGGGCATTGGCGGTGGAACTGGCTTCTGTCCATGTTACGGTGAACGGTGTTTCGCCCGGTGCTATCTTGTGGCCGGAGCAGGGCGGTAATCCAGCAGCCGAAGCGGCTATTCTGGCCAAGGTGCCGTTGGGCCGCACGGGTACCCCTGAAGATATTGCCCGGGCTGTAGTCTTTCTTATGCTGGACGCGCCCTATGTGACGGGCCAGATTCTCGCTGTGGATGGGGGCCGCAGTCTGTTTATCTGACGTGGTCTGGCTGCTTGTGGAAGTTGGCCCACAATTCTGCATAGGTCTCACCGGTGACGGGGTGGCGGTGATGGGGTGCTATTTCTGCCAGTGGCTCAAGGACAAAAGCATAGAGTTTTATTTCGTCGCGCGGGAGGATCAGTTTCTCGTCATGGATGATGGCAGCGCCATAGATGATGAGGTCAATATCCAACGTTCTAGAGGAAAATTTTTGACTGTTACGGGTGCGGCCATGTCTTTCTTCAATATCTCTCAGTAGCTCGGCTATATCTTGCGGCGCTATGTCGCTGTTGAATCCAACTGCGAGGTTGTGAAAAGGCGGGCCCTCGAAGCCTTCGGCAGCTGTCTCGTAGGTGCTAGATATCCGCAGCGGACCAAACAGGCCGACGAGATCGCTCAAGGCGGCTGGAATATGGATCTCCGGATTGATGTTACTGCCAATGCTTAAAAAAACCTCAGGCATAGCTTTTGCGGTTCCCTCTTTCAATCAAGATTCCGACGTCACTGGCTCCGCTAATGGCGCCCTTTTTGTTCAGTGTCAGCCGTACCCAGGGAACGTTGAATTCGTCAATGATGATCTGCGTTATTCGTTCTGCCAGACGTTCCACAAGCAGGAAGTCGCTCGCTTCCACGAAGGAAATAACCCGTTTTGAAACGGCTTTGTAGTCGAGGGTATGAGCGATATCGTCAGTTTCGGCGGCTTTGCGGATGTCGGTTCCCATTTCGAGGTCGAGCACTATTGTCTGGCGTATGGTGCGCTCCCAGTCGTAAATGCCAATCACTGTATCGACTTGCAAGCCACGTAGAAAAATGATGTCCATGTATAGTCCAGTTGTTATGAATTGCGCGCCGTCTTGGTAACATACGTCGCCTAATCCTGACAACTCTTATATGAAAAGACCATGACGTTCTGGCTGCTTGTAATTTTGGCTTATTTGATGGGTTCACTGTCCAGTGCCGTGATCGTGAGCAGGCTCTCTGGCTTGCCTGATCCGCGTGAGCAGGGTTCTAAAAATCCGGGGGCTACCAATGTTTTGCGGCTTGGCGGGAAAAAGGCAGCAATCATCACTCTGCTGGGTGATGCCATCAAGGGGTTAACTCCTGTACTTGTCGCCAAGTCTCTGTCCGCGCCTGTCGAGATCGTCGCGGCGGTCGGTCTTGCTGCATTTATAGGCCATTTGTACCCGGTTTTTTTTGGCTTCAAGGGCGGCAAGGGCGTCGCTACGGCGTTGGGTGTTCTGGGTGGGTTTTCCGGTTGGGTTGGACTTGCCGTATTGGGAACCTGGCTACTGACTGCTTTCATAACTCGCTATTCATCACTTTCCGCTCTTGTGGCTGCTATGCTGGCCCCAATGTACGTGTGGACTCTGCTGCATTCCGAGGTCCTGACAGGTGCGGCCTTAAGCATGTGTTTGCTGTTGATTTCACGTCATCGCGGCAACATCCTGCGTTTACTTAAGGGTGAGGAAAGCCGGATTGGCCGCAAGGCTTGAGATGATGTGGATCTCAGTGGTATCAGGCGGGGCGTAGCTCTGTCAAAGGCCACCGAGGCCGGGCGCTAATGGTTTGTGGTTCGGCGTAACCGGTCAGGAGCCTCTGGCAGCCAGCGTAGGCGATCATTGCACCGTTATCTCCACAGAAATCCAGCCGTGGAAAATAGACCTGATAACCCTCTTTTGTGGCCATGATCTCTAGTTTTTCACGCATCAGTTTGTTGGCGCTGACGCCTCCTGCAACGACTAATCTCACTAGGCCTGTCTGTTGCAGTGCGCGGCGGCTTTTGATGACAAGCGTATCGACAACTGCGAGTTGAAAGCCAGCAGCAATATCCGCCTTGTCCGTTGCTGAACCCGCTGTTGCGGCAAGGGTAGTCAGCGTATGGGTTTTCAGCCCGCTGAAGCTGAAATCCAGTCCCGGTCGATCTGTCATGGGGCGGGGAAACTTGAACCGATATGGATCGCCATTTTGGGCTATACGGGCGATTTCAGGTCCCCCGGGGTAGCTCAGTCCCAACATTTTCGCGGTCTTGTCAAAGGCCTCGCCCGCTGCGTCATCCAGGGATTCGCCCAGAATTATGTACGATCCGATGCTACTGACCTGCACCAGTTGTGTGTGCCCCCCCGAGACCAGTAGTGCAATGAAAGGAAAATCGGGCGGATCGGGTTCCAGCAGGGGAGCTAGTAGATGTCCTTCCATATGGTGGACGCCAATTGCCGGGATGCCAAGGCTAAATGCTAGGCTTCGGGCGACGGACGCCCCGGCTAGCAACGCACCAATCAGGCCTGGCCCGCTGGTATAGGCAACCCCGTCTAGCTGGGATGAATGAAGACAGGCATCGGCACAGACCTGACGGATCAGCGGTATTAGCTTGACGATGTGATCGCGAGAGGCCAGCTCCGGAACCACACCCCCATATTCCGCATGGATTTTGATTTGACTGTAAAGTCTGTGTGACAGCAGCCCGAATTCAGAGTGAAAAAGAGCGACGCCGGTTTCATCGCATGAAGTTTCGATGCCTAATACATACATAAAATCGATTTTTGCCTTCTGGCTTTAAGACGGTATAATTATGGGCTTTTATCCGCTCCGGTTCAGCCGGTTTTATAACGCATTGATTTAGCATATTTTTTGGAAAGTTTACATGCCCTCGATCAAAATTAGAGAAAACGAACCCTTCGAAATCGCTATTCGCCGCTTTAAGCGCGCATGTGAAAAAGCCGGTGTTCTGTCCGAGGTTCGTCGCCGCGAGTTTTACGAGAAGCCCACTGCCGAGCGCAAGCGTAAGGCCGCTGCAGCGGTAAAACGTCATTTGAAAAAGCTTTCCCGTGAGCGTTTTGCCCTGCAAAACCTCCGCAAGGGTCGCCCGCAGACAGAGCGTTGATACTTTGATGAGTGAGTTGAAGGCACGTCTGCAGTCCGATATGAAGACGGCCATGAAGGCCGGTGAAAAGGACCGGCTTGGCGTCATCCGTCTCATGCTTGCCGCCGTCAAACAGCGGGAGGTGGATGAGAGAATCGAGCTGACAGACGCCGACATCGTTATCGCGCTTGATCGCATGGTAAAACAGCGTCGGGAGTCGATTCAGCAATACACCGCTGGCGGGAGAGCAGATCTCGCAATCATTGAAGAAAGGGAGATAGCGGTGATTGCAGACTATTTGCCTCAGGCGCTGACTGATCCTGAAATTGAGCAGATGATAACTGCCGCTATCTCCGAAACGTGTGCGACGGGGATAAGCGGGATGGGTAAAGTGATGGCCGTTCTGAAGCCGCAAATGCAGGGACGCGCCGATATGTCGGCAGTCAGCGCCCAAGTAAAGGGTCGGCTAGAGGCTCGCTGAGATTGCTCTTGGTTCACCGCATGGGCCAATACTGTCCATACCACACGACCAGGGGAACAGCACACATTATTAACGTCGTGTGGCGGCTTTCTTCATTTGATTTTGTAGGCGTAGCCGATCCGTAATCAAGACATTATCGTTCTAGGACGCCTGTAAGGTAGACTTCGGGTATGGCAGGCAAAATTCCTAATCATTTCATCCAGGACCTGCTTGCCAGAATCGACTTGGTTGAACTCATAGATGCCCGATTGCCCCTGAAACGCTCAGGGAGTAGTTACATCGCCCGCTGTCCATTTCATAATGAAAAATCGCCGAGCTTCTCGGTGAGCCCACAGAAGCAGTTTTATTATTGCTTTGGCTGCGGTGCCCATGGCACAGCAATCAGTTTCTTGATGGAATACGACCGCTTAAGCTTTGTCGAGGCAGTAGAGACTTTGGCAGATAACGCCGGCTTATCAGTGCCGCGCGAACAATCCGCGAACCGTGTGAGTCCTGAAGGTCAGCTGTCATTAACTCACCTTTACGATGTTCAGGAACAGGCCTGTCACTTTTACCAGACGCAACTCAAAACAAACCCGGCAGCGACGGTCGCCATTGCTTACCTGCGGGAACGCGGTGTATCGGGTGATGTGGCGCTGCGTTATCGACTGGGCTATGCCCCGCCGGGCCACCAGAGCTTGCCCAAGAATATTCCGCAAGAATCCTTGAAAATGGCCGGGCTGGTGACGGCGAGAGACTCAGGCCATTCGTCGTACGACTGGTTTAGAGACAGAATTGTTTTTCCTATCAGGGATCGTCGGGGGCGTATTGTTGGTTTCGGTGGGCGCATTATCGGAACAGGCGTCCCAAAATATTTGAACTCCCCGGAAACGGAATTGTTCAAGAAGCACCGCGAGGTGTATGGCTTGTTCGAAGTATTGAATGAAGTGCGCAAGCCGGAATTTATTCTGGTAGTTGAGGGTTACATGGATGTAATCGCGCTGGCGCAGTTTGGTATTTCAAATGCCGTTGCAACCTTGGGCACTGCGACTTCAAGTGAGCACATTGCGCTTTTGTTTCGTTACACTCGGGACATTATTTTCTGTTTTGATGGGGACACAGCAGGGCGATCTGCCGCCTGGAAAGCCCTTGAGTCTAGCTTGGTTCATCTCAAAGAGGGTCGTCAGCTCAAATTTTTGACGCTGCCCGAAAAGCATGATCCGGATACCCTAATAAGGGAGGAGGGTCTGGATCAATTCCTTGCCCGCATTCAGATGGCGAGCCCTTTCTCCGAGTATTTTTACGAACAACTCTGTAAGGGAATTGATTTAACTAGTATCGAGGGGCGGGCAAAGCTAGTCAGCGCAGCGCAAATACACATTCAGAAGCTCCCTCAAGGCGTATTTAGGGAGATGATTGAGTCACGCCTGCATGAGTTCACAGGCCAAAAAGTTGAATCTGGATTGGACTCCATCGCTCAATCTCCACCGCGAGGTCCGCGATCGCCAGGCTTTGGTGTTGCACCATCGGCACTGAGAACATTCATGGCATTGTTAACCCAGAACCCCCATCTGATCCGATTCGTTGATGCAGAAAAAACCAACCGCCTGTCGATGCTTGATGCCAGGGGAAAATTTATCGCACCGATCCTTGATTTACTGCAAGAGTGCCCTCAAATTAACCAAGGCGGTTTATTGGAGTATTTTCGTGACAGTCCAACGGAGCAAGTCATAGTCAAGCTTATGGCTTGGGATACGCAGATTGGTGATGACAGGGTCGAATCTGAGTTTTTGGATAGACTCCGGCACCTCACAGAGGACAGAAGCCGTGAGCACCGCCTCAGCGAATTAATCGAAAAAACCAGGAACGGCCAACTCTCTCCCCAAGAGCAAAATGAATTGCGTGCGCTGACTACAGACCAAGCATGACCATTATCAGAAAACTCGATTTCGGCTATACTGTCTCACTACCGAATGTTCGGCTGCCACAGGTCAACTGATGAATCTAGAACACCAGCAATCCCTTAAAGAACTTATCGCAAAGGGTAAGATGCAGGGTTATCTCACCTTTTCCGAGGTAAACGACCACTTGCCTGGTGATGTTGTCGATCCGGAGCAGATGGAAGAGATCGTCTGCATGATCAATGACATGGGAATTGAAGTCCACGAGGATCGTCCTGATACGGACATGATCGCGGAGACTGCTGTTGTCACAGAAGACGATGAGGAAGAGGCGGCGGAGGTCGCAGCCGCGCTGGTATCGTCAGTTGACACAGAATTGGGGCGCACGACGGATCCTGTCCGCATGTACATGCGTGAGATGGGTACAGTCGAACTCCTGACACGTGAGGGCGAATTAAAGATCGCTAAGCGTATTGAGCAAGGCATCAATCTAGCTGCTAACGAACTGGTTCGGTTTCCTCCAGCCATGGATCATTTTCTGAAAGCCTTCGAAAATGTTGAGAAGGGTGAAACGAGGCTGTCGGATCTTATTTCGGATTTTTATGATCCGAATGCTGATGATGCTGCAATTCCTGCCCCGTTGACTCCCGTGAGTGAGGATGACGATACTCCTACAGTCGAAGAAGCTGATACTGGCCCAGATCCTGAGCTGGTGAAGGAAAAGCTGGCGATATTCGCAAAACGCTTCAAAACCGCTGGCAATGCCCATCAAAAGCATGGTCCACTCCATGAAAAGACCCAAAAGGCCTTCGATTTGCTGGCTGAAAGTTTCATGGAATTCAAGAAAACGCCTATTTTCTTCAAGGAGTTAACGGATAAGCTACGCTCAACTGTTGGAAATATCCGTGAGGAAGAGCGTAAAATACAAGATCTTTTTGTTGCAAGAGCACGTGTACCCAGAGCCGAATTTATCGCCTCTTTCATAGGGAATGAGACTAATCTGGAGTGGGCAAGGCCTTGGATTGATTCTGGCAAACCCTACAGTAAGGCGTTAGCTCTACATCTCGATGAGATAAGGCAATGCCAAACCCGACTGGCAGCAATAGCTAAAGATTCTCAGATATCAATTAAAGACATCAAAGATATCAACAGGCGAGTTTCGATTGGGGAAGTTCAGGCGAGGGCAGCCAAGAAAGAAATGATTGAGGCTAACTTGCGCCTGGTTATTTCCATAGCAAAAAAATATACGAACCGTGGTCTTCAGTTTCTCGACCTTATACAGGAAGGTAATATAGGGTTGATGAAGGCGGTTGATAAATTTGAGTACAGGCGGGGATACAAGTTTTCCACCTATGCTACATGGTGGATTCGGCAAGCCATAACTCGATCAATAGCAGATCAAGCAAGAACCATCCGCATCCCGGTGCATATGATTGAAACGATCAATAAACTGAATCGTATTTCAAGGCAAATGTTGCAAGAAATGGGGCGTGAACCCACACCCGACGAACTGGCTGTGAGGATGGAGATGCCGGAAGATAAGGTTCGTAAGGTTCTTAAAATTGCAAAGGAACCTATTTCAATGGAGACCCCTATAGGTGACGATGAAGACTCACACCTTGGTGACTTTATAGAAGATTCAAGGGTTATGTCGCCGGTTGAGCATGCCACCGTGGCAAGTCTTCGAGAGAGTACTCAGCAGATTCTGGCAGGGCTTACGGCAAGAGAAGCAAAAGTACTTAGAATGCGTTTTGGCATCGACATGAATACTGATCACACACTTGAGGAGGTCGGTAAGCAGTTTGACGTAACTCGTGAACGAATCCGTCAAATTGAAGCTAAGGCCCTGAGAAAACTCAGGCATCCTTCGCGATCGGAACAGCTCCGAAGCTTCCTTGATATCGAATAAACAAAGTTTCGGGCCTTTAGCTCAGTTGGTTAGAGCAGGGGACTCATAATCCCTTGGTCCTCGGTTCAAGTCCGAGAGGGCCCACCATATAAAACAAAGCCTTACCCGAAATACAG
>JBILXN010000263.1:0-2520 GCA_044378425.1 Methylococcaceae bacterium | reverse complement strand
TACATCCAAGGCCATTCGACCAGCCACCAACAACAATTTGTCGGTGAGATAACCGCCTTCGACAGCCAAACCGGGCAGGCCGACATTCTGGTGAAAAACAAGTTTGCCGTAGGTGACCGCCTAGAACTCATCCTGCCCGAAGGCAATCGCGATATCGTGCTCGATAGCATGCAGGATCGAAACGGGCTAGCCATACACGAGGCACCCGGCAGTGGCTGGCAAGTAAGAATCCCTTTGCCAATCTGCGATGCCGGCAAAGGCATGATCGCCCGCTATTTGTAGCAGAACCATGACAATCCCGGCCTGTCCTACCGGTGTCTTCAACGAGACGCCAGCCATATCAAGGGACATCACAGAGGGGAATCAACATGACCATCAGCACATCCGATCTTTGCGACCAGTTTTCAGACTCGCATCATCTACAGATTGCCGAACCGATCTTCAAGGCATTCGGGGGATTGAGACGATTCTCCGGAAGGGTTACAACCCTAAAAGTCTTTGAGGATGATGTGCTGATTGCCAGCACCCTGGCAGAAAAAGTCAGCGAAGGCATTTTGGCCATAGATGGCGGCGGATCCCACCGCTGCGCACTCATAGACAAGGATCTTGCCCAGCTAGCCTGCAGCAATGGCTGGCAAGCTATTGTGATTTACGGCTGCGTCAGGGACTCGAACGCAATTGCGGAAATGCCCATTGCTATCAGGGCCCTCCACAGTCACCCGCTTAAAAGCCACAAAAAAGGCCATGGTGATCGCGACAAACTCATTTCCTTTGCGGGCATTAGCTTTCGAACCGGGTGTTGGGTTTATGGCGATGAAGACGGTCTTGTGGTATCTGATGAAAAACTGATCTGAAATGGCACATAGACTCTCAAAAATATATACCCGCACCGGCGATACCGGTTCTACCGGTCTTGCTGATGGCTCACGGGTCGATAAAAATCACTTACGGATTCAGGTCTATGGTGAACTCGATGAACTCAATAGCCATCTTGGCATGGTGCTAGCCAACACAATGCCGGCAGAACTCGCGACCTGTCTCAAAGAAATCCAGCATCAGTTGTTTGATCTCGGCGGCGACCTCTGTATTCCCGGCCGCCACAGCATTGATACCACCCATGTCGATTGGCTGGAACAGTGGTTGGATTACTTTAACGACGCACTACCGCCATTGAGGGAATTTGTCCTACCCGGAGGCGGTTTTGCCGCTGCCTGCTGTCATGTCGCAAGAACAGTGTGCCGCCGTTGCGAACGAACAGCAGTGACTCTGGCGGGGGCCGAAGAGATGGATGCAACAACCATCGCCTACATCAACCGCCTTTCCGATTTTCTATTCGTTGCCTCTCGTATCCTCGCAAGGCAGAATGAAGGCTTGGAGGTGTTATGGCAGCCCGAACGCCAAAAGATGACGCCACCCCCAACGCGTTGATTACTCCACCGCAACGTGCAAGAATTCCCTAGCATTTTACTCAGAGAACCCTAAAGCTCATGGAAATACTGTTATCGAATCCCAGAGGTTTTTGCGCAGGCGTTGATCGCGCGATAGAAATCGTAGATCGCGCGATAGAGGTGTTTGGCGCACCGATCTATGTCCGCCACGAGGTGGTCCATAACCGTTATGTCGTTGACGGCCTGCGCGAACGAGGCGCGGTATTCGTCGAAGAACTTGCCGAGGTACCGGAAAACTCCACAGTGATATTCAGTGCCCATGGCGTCTCCAAAGCCATTCAGGAAGAAGCCAAACTGCGCGGGCTGCAGGTTTTTGATGCAACCTGCCCTCTTGTTACCAAGGTCCATATCGAAGTCCACCATCACGCCAATCAGGGCCGGGAGATTGTCTTTATAGGTCACGCAGGACATCCCGAAGTCGAAGGTACCATGGGTCAGTACGACAATCATGAAGGCGGCATCTATCTGGTGGAATCACCCGAAGACGTGTCAGCCCTGGTGGTTAAAAATCCCCAAAACCTAGCCTATGTAACACAGACAACTCTCTCTATTGACGACACTCAGGCAGTAGTTAATGCGCTGAGAGAGCGTTTTCCCGAGATTTGCGGCCCCAAAAAGGATGATATCTGTTACGCAACCCAAAACCGTCAGGATGCAGTCAAAAAGCTGGCTGACAAGTGTGATGTCATACTGGTAGTGGGTTCACATAACAGCTCCAATTCGAATCGACTGAGGGAAATTGCCGAGAAATTGGGGTGCGCCTCCTACATGATAGATGACGCCCGGCATGTTCAAAAGGATTGGGTTGAAAACGCCAAGTGCGTTGGAATTACCGCGGGGGCATCAGCACCCGAAGTATTGGTGGCTGAGGTAATAGCAAAGTTAAAGGAATGGGGTGCCAATACCGAGGTTGAATATAAAGGCATTGAGGAGAAAGTAGTATTCTCTCTGCCCAAGGAACTTCGGAAATCTGCCTGATCATTATCTCCCGACTAAAAGGGCTGGCTCACGCCAGCCTTTATCGTTTTAGGCTGGCCAATAAGCTACTGGACAACACGCGGCTCCCAGACTA
>JBILXN010000093.1:0-8970 GCA_044378425.1 Methylococcaceae bacterium | reverse complement strand
TACTGGCAAAATTGGCGACGGAAAGATTTTCGTCACTAATCTGGAGCAGGTTGTCCGGATTCGCACCAGTGAGACGGGCGAACAGGCACTCTGAAAGCAGTCATTGAACCGTCCCATGCGCGGGAGCGGCGTAGCGAACGACCTATTCTGAGGCACCCTGGTCTTGGGTCAGGTGCTCACGACAGATCTTTTCCGCATCGAAATCGTCGAGAATCTCCTGAGTCAGGCCGCACTGCCTGAGTCCATCGTTACGTCGCTGGTGGTGGACGCAGGTTTTGCAGGTTCCAAAGGTTTTCAGCTGGTTGGCCTGCTGAAGGCGGCGCAGCAAGGTTGCCATGGTCTGTTCCATATGATGCCGTTCAGCGTCGGGCATCTGAACCAGGGCCGCCTTGAATAGGGGCGGCGGAACCGCCTCATCCAGCACCTGCCCTCCTACGAGGGTAACCGTCAAATGCACGACCCGCCGGTCATGCAAATCAGTGTGTTTTTCTACAAGGCCGTGATTTTCGAGTACACGCAGCGTTTGCGAAACCGTGCCTTTGGTTAACCCAAGAAACTCCGCAACACCTACCGGTGTATTACTGTAGCGATTGCAGCGGCTGAGATAATGCAACGCTTCAAACTGAATGGGCTGGAGATCCCAGGTCTGCCCACTTTTCCGCACACTGGTCCGGATCAGATTGGATATCCGCTCAAGATACTCATACATTTCACAGGCATTCATAAACCAGGCATCAACGAAGTTGGCCAAGGCGACGCTCATTCTGCAAACAGATCGGGCTGATCGAGATGGCGGAGCTAATTTAAGGATAGTTGGCTAACGCTTTGCCATACAACGGAACAGACCGGCCGCAGCCGCTAATGCCCAACTCAGTGCCGGGCAGCACGGTTGGGCCGGCTAAACCTCTTGAACTACGGGCTAACTCAGGGCTTGGCACCGGTTTCCGCGGGGATCGCGGTGGGTGCCGGAGTAGCCGTGGATTCTCGATGGCCATCGCTGGCAGCGCCATCAATGGCCTTACCCATACACGTCATCACATGATCTGTAATGCTGGTAGCCGCCTCTCTGGCTCTTTGCACGGAGCCGAACAACTGCTGGAAATCAGCCACTGATTTTTCCGCATCGGCAGATGATTTGACATTCAGGAAGCGGGCATAGGCCTCAAAGAACTGAGCCCGGCGAGGATCTCCGGCGAAGCCAGGCAAACTGCTGGAAATTTCATCGACGACACAATCCGCCACAACGGCCGGATCCAGTTTGTAATCCTTGAGGTCCTGATCATCCTTGAAGCGCTCAATCAAAACATCACGCAGACCGGTTTTTTCTTTCTTGGCGCAACCCGCCACTGCAAGCGTGGCGAAGATGACTATCAGCAATTTGTTCATAGGTGGCTAGGTGTGGGGTGGCTAATAAAATGAGGGGCCGATTATGAGGTGAAGTGTGCAATCTTTCCACCCATGAACGAGTCGCAGGCTAAGCCTCGCCACTGTGCGTCAGGAAGACGTGGTCGCACGTTTCAATAATTCAGCGATAGCTTCCGGGTGTGACAGGTCAGCGCCCAGACTGATGACAAAGGATGAAGCCTCCTCAATGGACAGGTCACAGTGAATAACCTTGGCTTCGTCAACGATGATGGTAAAGCCCGACGTCGGATTGGGTGAGGTTGGGACGTAAACGACCAGCATGTTCCCGATCCGATTGGTGATATAGGCCGGCACCCACAGCTCGGCGCGGGGGTACTCGATGAACACCACTTCCCTGATCTGATGCTCGCTATCATCGTGAAACAGCCTGAGAATCTTCTGGGACACCCGGTAAATTGAACCGAGCAAAGGAATTTTGTGAATGATCCTTTCGAGAAAATAGAGGATGTAGGCCTTGTCCTGCTTAAGCAGATATCCGGCATAAATCACTAATGCGATGGCCAGAACAAACAGCAGGGCGGGTAGTAGGATGCTTTCATATCGGCCGTAGATACTCAGAACGGTATCCATCAAAAGACCTTCAATGTAAAAAACGATCTGAACGATGATCACAATAGGCAACAGACCCAGCACGCCTATCAGAAAATACTCGAACAGCCTCTGCAATTTGTTCTTCATATTTGACTCCAGTTTCCGTGATTTGACTTTGGTGAAGCCTCTGTGCCATTTTCAGCTTCGGCCATTGATGCCGCAGCCAGAAGACGACCCGCAATTCACAACGCGGTGCCAGGCACAGCGAAACGCCAACCGCCCCTCAATTTATGAGATTGCCCATGAGTATAGTCACTCTTTACAGCACCGCAGTCTGTCCCTACTGCATCATGGCCGAGCGACTGCTCCGCGCCAGAGGCGTCACGGACATCGTGAAACTGCGCGTCGACCTCGACGAGGGGTTGCGCTCTGAAATGATGGAAAAAACCCGCCGCCGCACGGTGCCGCAAATCTACATAGGCACCATTCATGTCGGGGGATACGACGATCTGGCCAGGCTGGATCGCACCGGAGAACTTAACGCATTACTCGCAGCCGGCGCAGATGACTCTGGCAGCGACCCGGGTAGCCACAAAGTCTAGTCCCGAATATCAACCACATTACCGTCAGGACTTAAAACGAAATTCCTGCTTTGGGTAGCCACTTTACCCAGCACGTTTTTTGACCGAAAACTGCAACGCACCTGAAAGCCTTCCTGAGCCGCCTGCACCTTGCCCCACTCAATGATCTCAAGCGAACCCGGGTCATGTGTGTGGCGCTTGAGATAGTGCTCAACCTGCTCTACCGAGTGATTCCAGGGGCTGTTGAAGACGACCGCACTCAGCGGTATATCCGCTTCAGGATGGAGCACTTCACCACCTGGCGCCGTTCGCTGATCCGGCAACTGTCCCGATGACGGGGTTTCAGTCGACAGTTGGCGCTCCTTCCCCAATACCTGCGCCGATGGCGGTTTGCCCGGCCGAGGTACCGACTGATGTTCATGTTTCGGACTCTGACGGGTGGGCGCAGGGTCCGGGTCCGGGTCCGCGACTGCCTCTGCTTCCGGATCGGTCTGGGGCGAATGCACTCGGGCAGCTTTCGGTAACGAAACTGATGGCCTGCCGACTGTCGACGAGGCCTGACCCGCAGCAGTGATCAATTGCTGGATACCGCTGGCGATAGTCTCCAGCATCTGCTCAAAGCCAGGCTCGGAACGGTGCGCCACGCCGGGATCGGATTGTGCCTGACCAGGCGATGATGGCGCAGGGCTGGGGCCAAGCTTGCGGATTGACGCATCGGCTGGCCTAGTCGGTTGGGGCGACGGCTCACCGACGAATTCCGCCTTGTCGCGGCCTGCCTCACCCCTGCCGGTGTGGGGTACCAACTTTCCAGCCAGAGCCACCGCGGCAAAAATTACAATCAAAGTGCCACAACCAAGATTCAGCCTGGGTGTTTGGACGGAGGCGACATCCCGTTTGACTGGCTTTGTGGCAGACGACTTGTCCTGCGCCGACTTGGCTGGCATTAGTCCCCGACAGTCTCAAATGCCAGAGTAAGGGCAGCCCGATCCAGCGTATCACGGTCCACCTTAAGATAGGCCACGCCGTCCTCGGCCACCACCACCGCTTCGGCAACCCCTGAAATAACCAGCAGTTCGTCTGTTAACGACCTTGCCCTTGAAAGCGCGATGCCTTCAACATTGACCATCAAACTGCTCAGATGACGCGGTGACTTCATGGTCAGGGCTACGATCAACCACAGCAGCGCGGCTGCAACACAATAAATGAACACCGAGGCGATGCCATGCTGACCATAAAGCCAGCCGGCACCGGTACCACCTGCGAAAGCGCCGAGAAATTGTGCCGTCGAGTAAACCCCCATGGCTGTTCCCTTAAGATCGGGCGGTGCCGTTTTCGACACCATGGACGGCAGGGTCGCCTCCAGCAAATTAAAGCCGGTAAAAAACACATACAGCAGCAGGAATACCGGCCAGAAACTGTCACTCAGCCCGACAAATCCCAGATCGGATAAGGCGACCAAACCAATGAAGCCAATGAAGACCGGCTTCATCTTGCGTTTCTTCTCGGCCAGAATAACGAACGGCACCATGCTGATCATAGCCAGCACGAATACGGGCAGGTACAGATGCCAATGCTGTTCGGCTGGCAGCCCGAGCCTGTCCGTCAGTACCAGCGGTAACACCACAAAGCTGGCGGTGAGAATCAAATGCAGGCAAAAAATACCAAAATCAAGCCGCAGTAGTTCCCGATTGGCCAATACGCGCACGAAGGAGCCGGTTCGTACCTGGGCATCGCGATGGAAACGGCTGTTGACGGGATTGGGTACCACCGTATGCAGAACCACGATACTGAGCGTTGCAAGGCCCGTAATGACCCAGAACAGCCCCTTGAGACCTAGCCAATTCGAGAGTACCGGGCCGAGCACCATTGATAGCGCAAACGAAATGCCGATGCTGATGCCGATCAGGGCCATGGCCTTGGTGCGATGCTCCTCGCGGGTCAAGTCCGCTGCCAGCGCCATGACGACAGCGGCCACAGCGCCGGCGCCCTGCAAGGCGCGGCCCGCTATGATGCCGTAGATCGAGTCAGACATCGCCGCCACGGCGCTACCCAGCACGAATACAATCAGGCCGAGGGTGATAATGCGCTTGCGGCCATAATGGTCTGACCATAGGCCGAATGGAATCTGAAACACCGCCTGGGTCAGGCCATAAGCACTAATGGCAAGCCCGACCAGCATCGGGGTGGCGTCAGGAATATCGCGGGCCAGCACCGAGAATACCGGCAGGATCAGAAACATACCCAGCATCCGCAACATGTAGATGGCGGCTAGCGAGAGACTCGCGCGCAGTTCAGCCCGGGTCATCGGGGTATCGAATTCGAGGGCGGGCTTCACGTGGGACACTCCTTGCTGCAGGGGAAACGGCTTTGGGTTAAAGAAGGCAGATAATGTCTACCGCGGAATGACATCATCAGATGAGCGGATCAAGACCCGCATGCCAGTTGGCACCCGATCAAACACATCCATCATGTCGGCGCTTTTCATGCGCACACAACCATGCGAAGCCGGCACACCGGAGACGCCATGGTCCGGGCTGCCATGGATGTAAACAAAGCGCCAGGCGGTATCAACGTCGCCATAACGATTGAAGCCTGGCTCAAGGCCACCGAGCCAGAGAATTCGGGTCAGTATCCAGTCTCGCCCCGGATAGCAGGCTTCAAGCGCAGTATCGTAAACCTCACCCGTCGGGCGACGCCCGCGAAATACCGTACCTGACGGCATTCCGGCCCCAATTCGGGCGCGAATACGATGCCAGCCGCGTGGCGTGCATTCACTGCCGCGCCGTTCGCCCGGGCCATTTTTAGCGGTGGACACAGGCCAGCCCATCGCTCGGGTGCCGGCCACGATCAAGTCCATCTGCTGGCGGGCGATCGACACGCAGAGATAGGTATCGGGATGGTTGGGATCAGGTGTCAGGCTCATTTTTCAAACAGGGCAATCGATTCTACATGCGCGGTTTGGGGGAACATGTCCATCACCCCCGCGCGTATCAGGCGATAGCCATGACGGTTGACCAGAATCGCGGCATCCCGGGCCAGAGTCGAGGGGTTGCAGGACACATAGACGATACGCCCCGCACCCCAGCGCGGAATACCCGCCAAGACGTCCTCCGCACCCGCACGCGAAGGATCCAGGAGTATCTTGCTGTAGTTGCGGTCGGCCCAGGCCTGACCGGCCAATGGCTGGGTTAGATCAGCGACATGGAATTCGACATTTTCCAGGCTGTTTGCCTGAGCATTCTGCCGTGCTCGTTCGACTGCCTCTATCCCTCCTTCAACCCCCACGACATAGCCGGCCCGGCGAGCCAGGGGCAATGTGAAGTTACCAATGCCACAGAACAGATCCAGTAGGGTGTCGCCCGCTTCCGGCGCCAGTAGCGCCATGACGCGACTCACCATCTTGCGGTTTATCTCGATATTGACCTGCGTGAAATCAGTAGGTTTGAAACTGAAAGTGACGCCCTGCTCCGGTAGCGCATAGCCTAGCTGCGGAGGCTGCTCCGGGTACAGTGCGACGACAGAGTCTGGGCCGTGACGCTGCAGATAAATATCGAAGTCGAAGTGTGCACCAAAGGCTTTGAGCGCAACGTGATCAGCCTCTGTCGGGTCTTCCAGCAGTCTGAAAACCAGAGCCACCCGTTCATCGCCCACGGCAACCTCAATTTGCGGCAAGCGATCACGCAAACTAAGTTCGCCAATCAGTTCGGAAAGCTCACGCAAACGTTCTCCCACTCGGGGATGCAACACCGGACACCACTCAAGATCGGTGATATAGGGGCTGGAGCGCTCACGAAAACCAACCAGTACCCTGCCCTTCTTGGCCACATTCTTGACGCCAAGGCGGGCCTTGTGACGGTAGCCCCAGGAGGGGCCGGTCAGGGGGGGAAACAACGGTATGTCCTCAAACCGGCCAATGCGCTGAAACTGCTCGACCATCATCTTTTGTTTGGATGCAATCTGGGCATCATCCGCCAAATGCTGAAAACTGCACCCGCCGCAAATCCCGAAACTCGGGCAGCGCGGAGCCACTCGTTCGGGTACGGTTTCATGCAGGGACTCGACTTTACCTTCGGCATAGTCGCGGCGACTATCGGTGTAGATAAAGCTTACCTCCTCGCCCGGCAAAGCCCCATCAATGAATACCGGCTTGCCATCGACCCGTGCAACGCCTCGACCATCGTGGGTAAAAGAGTCAATGCGCGCCCGCACAGATTCAACTGGCAGGGTTTTCTTTCGTCTTTTGAAACTCATCGGGAAGCGACCTCAGTCGGGAAATACGCCGGTCGACAAATAGCGGTCGCCCCGATCACACACAATGGTGACGATAATGGCGTTCTCGACCTCGCTGGAAAGTTGCAGAGCGGCTGCCAGCGCACCACCGGAGGAAATTCCGGCAAAGATACCTTCCTTCATCGAAAGTTGCCGGGTCATCTCCTCGGCTTCAGTCTGACCAATGTCCATGATCCGGTCTATCTTGCTGAAATCGCAGATCTTGGGTAAGTATTCCTGTGGCCAGCGACGTATGCCAGGAATCCTGGAATTGCCCTCGGGCTGAACACCGATGATCTGAACAGCGGGGTTTTTCTCCCGCAGAAAAGCAGAGGTACCCATAATGGTTCCTGTCGTCCCCATGGAACTCACAAAGTGAGTGATGCGACCCTGGGTATCGCGCCATATTTCTGGCCCGGTGCCTTCGTAATGGGCGCGGGGGTTGTCGGGATTGGCAAACTGGTCAAGGATACGACCTTCACCACGGGCCTCCATCGCTCGGGCCAGATCAATGGCCGCTTCCATGCTGCCCTCGGCCGGCGTGAGTATGATTTCGGCACCAAAGGCTTTCATTGATGCGCGACGTTCGGCGCTCATGTTTTCGGGCATGATCAGCGTCATTCGATAGCCCTTCATGGCGGCTGCCATGGCGAGGGCAATGCCGGTATTGCCGCTGGTGGCCTCTATCAGACGATCACCCGGCTTGATCTCGCCGCGAGCTTCGGCATGCCTGATCATGCTCAGAGCGGGACGATCCTTGACTGACCCTGCCGGATTATTGCCTTCAAGCTTGGCCAGAATGATGTTGGACGTGGCACCCGGCAACCTCTGCAGCCGCACCAACGGGGTATTGCCGACAAAATCTTCCAGCGTTGGAAAGATCGGGGCTTCGATCATGAGCACGTTATTCCTGAGCGTAATAGTCAACTTAGGGTAAAATCGTGGCGATTTTAACACTTCACGATTCAGGCCATGCATAAACCCGAACTCTTGTCCCCCGCTGGCACCCTCAAGAATATGCGTTATGCCTATGCCTATGGTGCTGATGCCGTCTACGCAGGCCTGCCACGTTACAGCCTGCGGGTCAGGAATAATGACTTCCTGGAGAATAATCTGGCGTTGGGCATAGAGGAAGCCCATCGGATAGGCAAACGCTTTTATCTTGCCACCAACGTACTCCCTCACAATCGCAAAGTCAGGACATTTGCCCGCGATCTGGAGCCCATCGTGGCCATGGGCCCCGATGCGCTGATCATGGCCGATCCCGGCCTCATCATGCTGGCGCGGGAAGCCTGGCCCGACATGCCGGTCCACCTATCGGTGCAGGCCAACACTGTGAATTTCGCGGCCGTGCGTTTCTGGAAGTCGGTCGGGATCAAACGCATCATCCTGTCACGTGAACTGTCGCTGGAAGAAATCGCCGAGATTCGGCAGGAATGCCCCGACATGGAGCTGGAAGTCTTCGTTCACGGCGCACTCTGCATTGCCTATTCGGGCCGTTGCCTGCTCTCCGGCTATTTCAATCATCGCGACCCCAACCAAGGCACCTGTACCAATTCGTGCCGCTGGAAATACGATGTCCAACCGGCCGTTGAGAACGCTGAGGGTGACTATGTTCCGGGTCAACTCACGCTATCTCTGAATGACCTTAACAGCGCCCTGACCGATTGCGGTGATCAGAAGCGACACCCACTCGCTGACGAAATCTATTTCCTGGAAGAGGAAAACCGCCCCGGTGAACTGATGCCCGTGATGGAGGACGAGCACGGCACTTACATCATGAACTCCAAGGATCTGAGAGCCATTGAGCACATACAGAAACTGGTGGAGATCGGCGTCGACAGCTTAAAAATCGAAGGCCGCACCAAATCCCATTATTATGTAGCACGCACCGCACAAACGTACCGTAAGGCCATAAACGATGCCGTTTCAGGGCGAGAGTTTGATCCAAGCTTGCTCGGTGTGCTGGAAAATCTCGCCCAGCGGGGATATACCGATGGCTTTTATGCTCGTCATCATACCCAGGACTATCAGAATTACATCCAAGGCCATTCGACCAGCCACCAACAACAATTTGTCGGTGAGATAACCGCCTTCGACAGCCAAACCGGGCAGGCCGACATTCTGGTGAAAAACAAGTTTGCCGTAGGTGACCGCCTAGAAC
>JBILXN010000108.1:0-8170 GCA_044378425.1 Methylococcaceae bacterium | reverse complement strand
CGATCTACCGTGATCCACTGCAACGATAGACATTAAATGACTGCTCCCCGTTACTGACAGGTCCGGTAGGTACGATGGCATCTCCACCCATACCTCCCGCGTAGTTTCGACCCAGGCGGTTGAGTTCCTCCCCGATGGACTCATCATCACGTGGGATGTAGGCCACCATAGCGGTTGTGGTGGACGTGACATGACCGATTTTCTTGCAGCGCTTAACGTCAGTGGCACTAAGCACTCTCACATTCTGTCCCTGGGGCTTGATATCAACCCACGAACAGCCGGCAACCATCAACAGACTTATCAAATACGTCAGGTTTCGCATTTCTCTCGACATTTCAGCATCCTCGCGTTTTTGTTGTGGCTCACTTACCCAGAATACTAAACCGATTTGTCAGGCTGTTGGAACAGTTCCCGATGACGTCTGCCTGCAGGTCGAGTAAAATGCCGGCTTCTTGCGCTTGGGTCGATCCCCTCACATTGACCCATGCGCTGCTGCCATTCGCCCCAACCCCCCAACAGTCCTGAATGACCAAGTACATTTTCATTACCGGTGGTGTTGTGTCCTCACTGGGGAAAGGCATTGCTGCTTCCTCATTGGCCGCGATACTTGAAGCCCGCGGCCTCAAGGTCACATTGACCAAGCTTGATCCCTACATCAACGTCGATCCGGGCACGATGAGCCCCTTCCAGCATGGTGAAGTTTTCGTCACTGACGACGGCGCCGAGACCGATCTTGATCTCGGTCATTACGAGCGCTTCGTCGAGACCATCATGGGCAAAGTTAACAACTGGACGACCGGCCAGATCTACGAAAACGTGATCCGCAAGGAGCGGCGCGGCGAATATCTCGGCGCCACCGTTCAGGTCATCCCGCATATCACCGATGAAATCAAACGCGTGATACGCCTGAGTGCCGAGGGCTACGACGTTGCCCTGATTGAAATTGGTGGCACAGTGGGAGACATTGAGTCACAGCCTTTCCTTGAGGCCATCCGCCAGATGCGGGTCGAAATGGGTGAAGCCAATTCGCTCTTTATCCATCTGACCTTAGTACCTTACATTCATACTGCCGGTGAACTGAAGACCAAGCCTACACAACATTCGGTCAAGGAACTGCGAAGCATAGGCATTCAGCCGGACATTCTCATCTGCCGTTCCGATCGGATTGTTCCGGAATCTGATCGCAAGAAAATCGCCCTCTTCACTAACGTCAGTGACAACGCCGTAATATCCGCCGTCGATGCCGATACGATTTACCGGATCCCTGCCCTACTGCACGAACAGGGTCTGGATGAAATCGTTGTTCGCAAACTGCACATAGAGGCTCCAACCGCCAATCTCGGCGAGTGGAACGCTGTCACCTACGGACTGACCCACCCTGAAACGGAGGTCACCATTGGGCTGGTGGGTAAATACGTCAATCACTCCGATGCCTATAAATCCCTGACTGAAGCCCTCATACATGCCGGGATTCACACTAACACCAAGGTCAACATCCGCTGTTATGACTCCGAGGATATCGCCGAAGATTTTGCGGGCAACTTGGCTGATATCGACGCTATTCTGGTTCCTGGAGGCTTTGGTGAACGCGGCGTAGAAGGCAAGATCGCCACTGTACGCTATGCACGGGAACAAAAAGTCCCCTATCTGGGCATCTGTCTCGGAATGCAGGTCGCCGTGATCGAATACGCACGTAATGTGGCCGGCCTCCAGGGTGCTCACAGCACGGAATTCGATCCTAAGACCGGCCATCCCGTCATCGCGCTGATCACCGAATGGCAGGATGAGTCAGGATCGCTCGAGCAGCGCTCGGCTGACACACCGATCGGTGGATCGATGCGGCTAGGTGGACAAAAATGTCGCTTGATTACAGGTAGCCTTGGCCAGCGGGTCTACGGCAACGAGGTTATATCCGAGCGACACCGGCACCGTTATGAATTCAATAACCGTTATTTGCCTATTTTGGAACAGGCGGGACTAAGGGTTTGCGGTCGTTCCATGGATGGACGACTGGTAGAGGCGATTGAAATTCCTGGGCATCCCTGGTTTTTGGCCTGCCAGTTTCACCCGGAATTTACCTCGACTCCCCGCCGTGGCCATCCGCTGTTTACCGGCTTTATCAAAGCCGCCAACCAGCATCGACGCCAGCGTGAGGATTCGCTATGAAACTTTGCGGTTTCGATGTCGGCATCGAACATCCTTTTTTTCTGATCGCTGGCCCCTGCGTTATTGAGAGTGAGCAGTTGGCGCTGGATACGGCGGGCGCACTCAAGGAACTGACCCACCGGCTGGGAATCAACTTCGTTTATAAATCGTCCTTCGATAAGGCAAATCGCTCATCGCATACCAGTTTTCGTGGTCTTGGGGTAGCCGAAGGTTTGCGCATTCTGGAGAAAGTAAAACGAACAATCGGCGTACCGGTGCTAACGGATGTCCATGAGGACAGTCCTCTCAATGAGGTGGCCGCAGTGGTCGATGTGATGCAAACCCCTGCGTTCCTGTGCCGCCAAACCAACTTCATCAACAGCGTTGCGGCCCAGGGAATACCGGTCAATATCAAGAAGGGCCAGTTTCTGGCGCCTTGGGATATGCAGAATGTCGTTAATAAAGCCAAAGATACCGGCAATGAAGGCATTATGGTCTGTGAGCGGGGTGTATCCTTCGGCTATAACAATCTGGTATCCGATATGCGCTCACTGGTTATCATGCGTGATACCGGCTGTCCGGTAGTGTTTGATGCTACCCACTCGGTCCAGTTGCCGGGTGGGCAGGGAACCTGCTCGGGTGGACAGCGCGAATTCGTTCCGACCCTCGCCAAGGCCGCAGTCGCTGTGGGTATCGCCGGGATTTTCATGGAAACGCACCCCGATCCCGATCGTGCCCTTAGCGATGGCCCCAATTCCTGGCCATTGGCACGCATGGGTGAAATCCTCGAAGTGCTGGCCGACATTGACCGTACAGTCAAATCCCGTCCCCTGTTCTAGAATTATCGTATCAATACACTCACTCACGATCACAGGAGTAAAAGCATGAGCAAAATCGTTGATGTTAAGGCACTAGAAGTGCTGGATTCGCGTGGAAACCCAACCGTAGCTGTAGATGTAGTGCTGGAGAGCGGTACCGTCGGTACGGCAATGGTTCCTTCCGGCGCCTCTACCGGCTCCCGTGAGGCGATCGAATTGCGTGATGGTGACAAGTCGCGTTACCTTGGGAAAGGCGTCAGCAAGGCTGTTTCTCATGTGAATGGCGAAATCCGCAGCGCTGTACTGGGTATGGATGCGACTGACCAGAAGGCGTTGGATCAGAAAATGATTGATCTAGACGGTACTGACAATAAAGGCCGCCTGGGCGCCAATGCCATCCTTGGCGTTTCCCTGGCTACTGCGCGCGCTGCAGCGCAGGATGCCGGCAAACCCCTGTATGCCTACCTGAACGACAGTGGGGAATACATTCTCCCGGTGCCGATGATGAATATCATCAATGGCGGCTCGCATGCTGATAATAGCGTTGACATGCAGGAGTTCATGATTCTTCCGGTCGGTGCACCCAGTTTTCGGGAAGCACTGCGTTATGGCGCCGAAGTTTTCCATGCACTAAAAAAGGTGCTGCATGAGCGCGGCATGGCGACCAGTGTCGGTGATGAAGGTGGCTTTGCGCCCAACTTGCCTTCCAACGAATCAGCCATTGAAGTCATTCTCGAAGCGATCGCCAATGCGGGCTATGTCGCCGGCAAGGACATCTTCCTGGGCCTTGACGTCGCCAGCTCCGAATTCTACAAGGACGGCTACTATCACCTGGAATCCGAAGGCAAGAAATTCACCTCGGAAGAATTCGTCGACTATATGGCTGCCTGGGTCGACAAGTATCCGATCATTTCGATCGAAGATGGCCTGGCTGAAGGTGACTGGCACGGATGGGGCGTCATCACTGACAAACTGGGTTCTCGTATCCAGCTGGTGGGCGACGACCTGTTCGTAACCAACCCGGCCATCCTGAAGAAGGGCATTGAAGCCAAAGTTGCCAACTCAATCCTGATTAAGGTTAATCAGATCGGCACCCTGAGCGAGACACTGGAGGCCGTTGACATGGCTCATGGTGCGGACTACACCTCGGTTATGTCTCACCGTTCAGGCGAAACCGAAGACTCCACCATCGCTGACCTCGCCGTGGCAACGCGTTCAGGCCAGATCAAAACCGGCTCACTCAGCCGTTCCGATCGTATCGCCAAGTACAACCGCCTGCTCAAGATCGAAGCGGAACTGGGGGATAAGGCCCGCTATGCCGGTAAGGATGCCTTCAAGCGCGCATTCTAAAAAAGAGGTCTTGAGCCGGTCACTTTCGTGGTCAAACTCATAGCCTTTCTGCTGGTGCTCGTTGCCGCCCTCCAGTACCGTTTGTGGCGGGGGGACGGCGGCATCTATGAGTATCACGATACGCAAACGCACATTGCAGCGCTCAAACTCGAGGCCGAACGCCGGCGTATCCGAAATGCGGCAATTGCGGCGGATGTGAGGGATCTCAAGGAAGGGACGGAAGCCGTTGAAGAACTGGCAAGGCGCGAGCTTGGTATGATCAAAACCGGCGAAACCTTCGTTCAGGTCTACGAATCACAGGATGATAGCGACGAACCTGAGTCCAAGCCCCCTGCCCCGGCTCACTCCAACCCCCATCACCCGTATGCCAGTCCAAAAAAGCCGTGAAGGCTCTCATCTGTTTGATTTGCCAGGTTACCTGATGCCGACCAGCAGGGACGGAGTCAGAACATGACGTCACCCCGTTTCTGGGCTGTTGTCCCGGCCGCTGGCGTTGGCAAACGAATGGGCACCACAGTTCCCAAGCAGTATCTCGACGTCAGGGGTAAGCCCGTAATCCAGCACACGCTGGATCGTTTGCTTTCGGTGGATTGTCTGGCCGGTATTTTTGTTGCTCTTGGCGAGGAAGACGGCTATTGGCCGGATCTGCCCTATGCACAGGAACCACGCATCAAGACCACTCCAGGCGGCAAGGAGCGAGCTGACTCGGTGTGTTCAGCACTTAGACACATGGAAGGACTGGCAAAGAGTGATGATTGGGTCCTGGTTCACGATGCTGCCCGTCTCTGTGTCACCCGCACCGACGTATTAAAACTGATCCTGACACTCAAGGACGATCCGGTAGGCGGCATACTGGCTCAGCCAGTTAGCGATACGCTGAAATCGGTCGATGAAATGCGCATCATCGGCAGCCCGGATCGCACCACCATCTGGCGAGCCTTGACACCACAAATGTTCCGCTATGGTCAATTGCGGCAGTCTCTCGCAGATGCTGCCTTGCATGGGCTTAACGTTACCGATGAAGCCAGCGCTCTGGAATGGGCTGGTTTCAGGCCGAAAATTGTCGAAGGACGGTCGGACAATATCAAAATCACACGGCCTGAGGATTTACCGCTGGCCATTTTTTATCTGGAGCAACAATGTTACGAATAGGCCAAGGCTACGACGCGCATCGCTTCACTGAAGGCGGTCAACTGGTTCTGGGGGGGGTGGCCATTGAGTTTGAAAAAAGCCTCGCTGCCCATTCCGATGGAGATGTCGCGCTACACGCGCTTTGCGACGCCCTTTTGGGTGCCGCAGCCATGGGCGATATAGGCCGCCACTTTCCCGACACCGACCAAAACTACAAAGGCATAGACAGCCGCATCCTACTCCGCAATACCTGCGCAAAATTAAATGCACAAGGTTATGCAGTGGGCAACGTCGATGTCACCATAGTCGCTCAACGCCCTAAGCTAGCACCCTACATCGACAAAATGCGGGCTACGATTGCGACTGATCTGCAAATCGAAATTGACGCTGTCAACGTCAAGGCCACCACGACTGAGGGTATGGGTTTCGAAGGGCGTGGCGAGGGGATTTCCGCTTGTGCGGTAGCCCTGCTGAATCGCGCCTGAATCAATGTTTGATTCTACAGAGGTCCTGCCTCATGCGTTGGGTGGACCGGTTGGAACGGCAGCGATAAAGCTGATACCAGAGGACTTTATCGTGGAGGAGCAACTCGGCTTTACTCCCTCTGGTGAAGGCGAACACGTATTCCTTCGTATCGAAAAGCGGGGCGAAAACACCGACTATCTGGCCCGGCAACTGGCCCGTTTCGCCGCCGTCCCACTCCGAAATATCGGTTATGCCGGACTCAAGGACCGGCATGGCAGCACGATACAGTGGTTCAGTGTGCAACTGCCAGGGCAGGTTGGGCCGGACTGGACCGCCCTGAATTCCGACTCTATCCGTGTGCTTGACGTCACCCGTAACAGTCGTAAATTAAAAAAAGGTGCTGCCAGCGGGAATCATTTTGAAATCAGGTTGCGCGAACTGGTTGCGGATCGGCTGGATCTTGAAACACGATTGGCCGCTCTCGCGGAGCGAGGCGTGCCAAACTATTTTGGACCGCAGCGTTTTGGCCGAAATGGCAGAAATGTTGAACGTGCCCGGGAATTATTCGCGAATAGCAGTCTGCGGATTGATTCCCACAAGCGTGGTATCTACCTGTCAGCCGCGCGCTCGGAAATTTTCAATCACATACTGGCCGAGCGCGTTCGACAAGGAAACTGGGATAAGGCCGTATCGGGTGATGCCTTCATGTTCCCGGACTCCCACAGTTTTTTTAAGCCGGATACGATCACGGACGAGATTCTCGAACGGGTCCATGCCAGGCAGATTGATCCTAGCGGTGTTCTTTGGGGGACAGGGCCTAGTGCTGCCAGCGACCACGCTTGGGCAATAGAGCAGCAAATAGCTGCCCGTTACCCGGATTTATGCTCAGGGCTGGAGCAGGTCGGCATGGATACCGCCCGCCGCCCGTTTCGTCTGAGTCCCGAGGGGCTGAGCTGGGACTTTCCTGAAGATGATGGTCTGCGCGTGAGTTTCACTCTCCCGGCGGGTGCATTTGCCACCGTTGTTTTGAGGGAACTGGTACACATGAATGATGCAGAAATCTGACCAGACGTTCACAGCGTGGCTCACCTGAGTGAATGAAAAACCTGCCGGTCAGAGTATCGGCTCAACCCATTGTTAAGAGGGAACTGACATGAGTATTGGACAAATTTGCACCCGGGAAACGGTGATGATCAGGCACAACGAATCGGTTCTCACCGCCGCAAGGCTGATGCGGGAACACCATGTTGGTAGCGTCGTTGTTGTGACTGAAACCGCGACCGGCGCTAAACCCGTGGGGATTCTGACCGATCGCGATTTGACGCTTGAAATTATCGCCACCGGCCTGGATCCGGCTCTTGTCACTGCAGGCGATGTCGTCCGTGCCGATCTACTGACGGGTCATGAAGACGACGGTATATGGGTGACACTGCAGCGAATGCAGGGCGCAGGAATTCGCCGTCTGCCTGTCGTCAATGCCAGCGGTGCCTTGATGGGGCTACTCAGTATGGACGATTTACTCGAATTGCTGGCCGGTGAACTGGGTGACATGGTGAAACTCATTCGCCATGAACGGGAACACGAAACTAAAAGTCTCAACAAAATAAGAGCATGACTGTCAGCATTTATCACAATCCCCGTTGCAGCAAGTCGCGGCAGACACTAGAACTGATCCGCTCACGCGGAATTGAACCGCAGGTCATTGAATATCTGAAGCACCCTCCAACACGCGATGAACTTGATGCCATACTGAAACTGCTCAAGTTGGAACCCAGAGCACTCATACGAACGACCGAAACCGCTTACAAAAGCGAGGGGCTGGATCAACCTGACCTGGACCGAGATGCTCTGCTGGCGGCGATGGTAGCTCACCCTGGGCTGATCGAGAGGCCTATCGTGTTGGCAAACGGCAAGGCTGCGCTCGGGCGCCCGCCCGAAAACATACTGGCCATACTTGACTAAATCGTTTCCGGCTCGCCCCTATGCCTGGTAACCGTAGAGGCCTGGTGCGCGGCTCACCCTTTCAAACCCTACCCTCAACACACGCGAATCTAATGACTGAAATTCTTGTCCTCTACTACAGCCGATCCGGTACCACAGCTGAAATGGCTAACATGATCGCCAGAGGCGTTGAAGAAGTATCCGGTGTTACTGCCAAAATACGTACCGTGCCTGAAGTGTCCCCTGTATGCGCCGCAACCCAAGACACGATACCCGCTGAAGGTGCGCCTTATGCGACGCCGGACGACCTGCGTCAGTGC
>JBILXN010000262.1:0-2544 GCA_044378425.1 Methylococcaceae bacterium | reverse complement strand
CACAGATGGGGGATTTTAAGGTGGCCGCCGGGGTGGGAAAGCATTCGGCTCTTTCATTTCATCACCATCACATTTATGTTTTGCTTCTGCCTGATGAAGATTTCATGTCAGGAATCTATCAATTATTAGTAGCTGCTTAGGTTTGCGTGATTTTGGCGTTTGGCGCAGTTTGAAAGTGATGGTCTGATCCTCCGGATCAATTCTGCCATCCACTCCGGCGTATGCCCCGACCCTCATGACAGGGTAAAGCCCGATGGAGATCGGAGCTCAATCGTGCCGCCGACGCTGGGTCATGGCCCGCTTCGCCGCCATGCATCGCCTCGACCTCCCATGCGGCTGGGATAATCCATATCTTGTATTTGATCTCTGCATTAGCAACAATATGTGGTGCTCTCTCACTTCCAGAACCTGATTTCTGAAGCCTCTCGTTGCCACACCGTAAAGGAGAATAGTCATGCTAAATTGGGACGACCCCATAGGCACTTTGCCAACACAACGTCTCGGAGGGGCTACGACCATAGGTCACCCTCAACCCGCATCCAAAGTCGACTCTGGCAGATCGCTAACAGGCGTGGATACCGGATCTTCGAACCAACACACGAGCCATCATGGTGCTACGGGGCTTGAAACCATAGAAATGGGTGCCAAACGCATCCAGGTAGATGACAAGAAAATCATCAATTGCCGTGCGGACCTGAATCAGTTGGTGCCTTTCAAATACAGCTGGGCCTGGCAGAAATATCTTGATGCCTGCGCCAACCACTGGATGCCCCAGGAAATCAACATGAATGCCGACATCGCTTTGTGGAAAAGCGCCGATGGCCTTACTGAGGACGAGCGGATAATCATCAAGCGTAATCTGGGATTTTTCTCGACTGCAGACTCTCTAGTGGCCAACAACCTGGTACTCGCCCTCTATCGCCACATCACCAATCCAGAATGCCGCCAGTATCTGCTGCGCCAGGCCTTTGAAGAGGCATTACATACTCACGCCTATCAGTACGTCGTGGAATCGCTGGGCATGGATGAGGGGGAGGTTTTCAACATGTATCGTGAACTCCCTGCGGTGGCACGGAAGGCAGAATGGGCCTTGCCCTTTACCCGCTCACTCGGTGACCCGACCTTCAACACAGGTACCCCGGAGGCCGATCAGCGCCTGTTGCGCGATCTGATCGCCTTTTATGTCATCTTCGAGGGCATTTTCTTCTATGTGGGCTTCACGCAAATCCTGTCCATGGGACGCCGCAACAAGATGACCGGCACTGCCGAGCAATTTCAGTACATCCTGCGCGACGAGTCGATGCACATGAATTTCGGCATCGACGTGATCAATCAAATCAAGATCGAAAATCCGCATCTTTGGAGCGCCAACTTCCAGAGGGAGATCACCCAATTGATACGGGAAGCCGTCGAGATTGAAATCCAATATGCTCACGACACCATGACGAGGGGCGTACTCGGTCTGAACGCGCCGATGTTCGAGGACTACCTGAAGTTCATCGCCAACCGACGCTGCAACCAGATCGGATTGACTGAACAATACCCTGGCGCACAAAACCCGTTCCCATGGATGAGTGAGATTCTCGACCTCAAAAAGGAAAAGAATTTCTTCGAGACCCGCGTCACCGAGTATCAGACCGGCGGCGCACTGAACTGGGATTGAAGTACCCGACCGAGGCAGCCTTCAACCGCTCAGCCTAACCACAAATCCCGGAACGCTGCGGCAGCGCGTTCCGGGTCCTCCTGACCAAACACTCCGTCTACCACCGCCAACATATCAGCACCGGCGGCTATCAGGCCAAGACCGTTTGTGGGTGTAATTCCTCCAATAGCGACGATGGGGATCTCCAGTGTGTTCTTGGCCTCAACCAGCGTCACCACCTCAGCACAAGGCGCGTTCGGCTTGGTCGCAGAGGGAAAGAACCGGCCAAATGCCACATAGTCAGCACCCTGCACCTGCGCCTCTAGAGCCCGCTCGACCGAGTTGTAGCATGACAGCCCAATAATGGCACCGGGGCCCAGCCACTCCCTCGCCCGACAGAGGTCAACGTCGTCTTTGCCGAGATGAACCCCATCGGCGCCAATCACAGCGGCAAGTTCGACATCATCGTTGATGATGAGGGGAACAGCTGCGGCACGGCAGATCGTCAGTAAGGCCTGTGCCTCAGATCGCGGGTCGGTAGACGACTTCCTTCGATACTGAATGACCCGCGCGCCGCCCCGGATGACGGAGAGCGTGGCATCAACGAGGGAAACAAGATGCGGATAGCCCTCAGCAGTTATGGCATAGAGCCCTTGGCTTGGGAAAGTGGGGCGATTCATGGCGCATCAAGGGTAGATTAATGTTCTGTGATTTTAGCTGGTTTGCAGGGATTGTCGGCTAAAAAACGGCTATTCCCAATCCAGAAACAATCGGCAGCGCTTATAATTCAGACTTTGTTACACCCCTTGGGAAAAGTGCATGTCGAACCAGACCGTCAAAAAAGTTGCCCTCGCCTACTCAGGTGGGCTGGACACCTCCGTAATCCTGCAATGGCTTCGCGA
>JBILXN010000092.1:0-9057 GCA_044378425.1 Methylococcaceae bacterium | reverse complement strand
TGGGGACGAGAAGACTCCTCCACCGATCAGAGACTCATGGTTAACATGAGTCGGTTACGTGCGAAATTGAACGAACGCAATGACGATCGGGAAGTGATTCGTACTTGCTGGCAGGTGGGATATCAGTTCATCTACCCGCTAAGCCTGAAAGCCTGAATCTCGAAGCGGCCGCCGTGCGACAGCCGCAAGATTCAACACACTATGCCAGCCTCCTACATGCGGCTCTGGGTCGATCTTTTCAGTGTGGGGTAGCCGAAAAAGGGCCTACTCCACCAGAAACTCACGCATCATGCCCATATCCTCATGCTCAAGGTTATGGCAGTGATACATGAAAAGGCCTTTGAAATCCTGAAAAGGCTTAATAATCCTGACCTTTTCACCCGGCATCACCAGTACCGTATCCTTCCAGCCTGACTCGATCAGGCCGTCTTTAACGGTGGCATAGTTTTCGGCCTCGCCCATCCCAATGCTACGGCTGATAATCTGGAAGTGCTGACCGTGCAGGTGTATCGGATGCGCCATGGAAAACATCATGCCCATGCCACCCATCGGCATCATGCCGGATCCACTCGCCTTACCCTGCCCCATGCCACCCATCATCCCGTGACCCATGCCACCCATCATGCCGTGGCCCATGCCGCCCATACCCGCTGTTGGCCGACCGGCTGAGTCGCCGCCATGGCTGGACCCTCCCTCTCCACCATGCGCGTGGAAAATCTCGATGAGTTGCACACTATTCACGGGGATTCGCTCGTTAGCCTGGATGTCATCAGGGGCATAGGGTCTGCCATTGATCAGCATCGCCATAGGTGATTCGGACAGACCAATGGGTATGGGTTTGCCGGCATTGGCCGCATCATCGACTGAGTAAGACCGAATACTGGACAAGCGGCCCGGCAACCGGGGACTGTCACCCACTTCACGGGTCACGCGGATCCTGAAAAGGGGATAGTCAGCACCGACGGGAAGAGCCATGGCGCCCGTCATGCCAGCACCGCCCGTCATGCCATGGCCCATCCCTCCCCCCATACCCTGCCCCGAACCGCCGTGCATCATCTGCTCGGCCATTTTTGGCAATACACCCTTGAATGGGAGGCTACGCAAACTCAGTTCGGTGCCTTTTCGACGGCCACTAAAGTCAGCCCATACATCCAGCCGCTCGCCCGGTGCCAGCATCACATAGGGCAGCGTTTCCGGCACCGGCAGCAACCCGCCATCGACCCCGATGATCGTCATCGGGGTACCGTCACTCCAACCCAGTTTGTAAATACGAGCGGTGGAGGCATTGATAACGCGCAGCCTATAGGCCCGGCTGGCCACTTCCAGCAGGACATTGGGCCGACCATTGACCAGAATCTGATCACCGTAGTAGCCCACCATCCGGTCGTGCATGGTGCTGCCATAGATCAGCTGGTTTTGTTTGTCGAAACGCTTGTCCTGAATCACGATAGGCACTTCAAACTCACCGCTCGGCAGATCCAGCCGCGCTTCCTCATCGTCATTCACGATCAGACCACCGGCAAGCCCGTGATACACCTGTGTTGCAGTAGCGCCATGCGGGTGCGGATGGTAGATATTGAGCCCCGCCCGATTGAGCACTTCAAATTCGTAAACCCGTGTTTGCCCTTGCTGAATGGCATACATGGGGTGGCCGTCCATCTCAGCCGGCACATGCAGCCCATGCCAGTGCACGATGCTGGACTCAGCAAGTCGATTATGGAAATTGATCCGAACTTTCTGGCCTTTTTGCAGGCGGATAATCGGCCCGAGATAGCTACCCGGCAATGGGGTCAGCACACCCTGTGGGCCACTGACCTGTTTGGCGACATACTGAAGCACGCGCGTAGGCTGACCCGGCAGAATCGACAGCGACTCGGCTTGGGCTATCAGATCAATCTCGACATCGGGCCTGAAGTTGGGATTGGCCCGGTTAGCGGCGCTTGCGCCAGCCGTAACAGCAGCCATTTCCATAGCCTTCACCCATATTGGGCTGACGGCGGCGCCCAGGAGACCCAGGCCAGTCTGAGCCATGAAGCGGCGGCGGGATGGCTTGAATTGATGTTTCATGGGACCTCCGTGACGTGTCGTTGTTCTTCAATTTCAGGTGTAAAGCCGGCGCAGCCGCAATAGGCCCTCGCCTCGCAATCTTATTTTCCCAGCACACCATAAGACATGGGGTGAAGGTGCATCTGCGGCTTCAATCATAACGCCAAACATTAGCGATAGCTTATATTTATTAAAAATTAAGCGCCCTTTGCATCTCCCCATTTGCGCGCCCCCGCCACAGGATTTACCGCTATCAGCACAGCATCAGCCCTGTTCGGCCAACGCCCAGCGCACATGTTCGCGAACCATCTCTGAAGGATGATCCAGCCTGGCCCGCAGAGCCGCCTTCACCGCCTCACCTCGGGGTTCATTACCCAGCGCCACCGCGATATTACGCAGCCACGCATCATGCCCGATACGCCGAATGGCCGAGCCTGCCGTCCGCCCCAGAAATGTCACCTCGTCCCAGCCAAACAGGTCGATCAGCGTCGCTGTATCCAGTTGATGACGCGGCATGAAATCGGCCTCGGCCGTCATTTCGGCGTATCGGTTCCATGGACAGACCACCTGACAATCATCACAGCCGTAAATCCGGTTACCCATCGCCGCCCTGAACTCCAGCGGAATACTGCCTTTCAGTTCGATCGTCAGGTAGGAAATGCAACGGCGAGCGTCCAGTTGGTAGGGCGCGACGATGGCCCGGGTCGGGCACACATCCAGACAGGCCGAACAGCTACCGCAGTGATCCTGAAGTGGCTGATCAATCGGCAAAGGCAGGTCGGTGTAAAGCTCGCCGAGGAAAAAGAATGAGCCCGCCTCGCGATTGATGACATTAGTATGTTTACCCATCCAGCCTAATCCCGCCTTGACCGCCAGCGGCTTCTCCATGACCGGCGCACTGTCGGTAAACGCCCTGTAACCAAACGGGCCAATGGCATCCTGGATACGATCGGCCAGCGCCTGCAAGCGATGACGCATCAGCTTGTGATAATCCCGACCGAGGGCGTAGCGCGAAATAAACGCAGCGCCCGGCGCGTCCAGTTGCTGCTGCAGGGCCGCTCGGCTTTCGGGCAAATAATCCAGCCTCACGCTGATCACCCGAACGGTAGCCGGTACCAGTTCGGCGGGCCGGCAACGCATGCGACCATAGCGCCCCATATAGCTCATTTCGCCATGGAAACCGGCACTGAGCCAGTCCAACAGCCGTTGCTCAGCGACCGCAAGATCAATATCGGCAAAGCCTACCTGCTGAAAGCCAAGCGCTTTGCCCCACTGTCTGATACGGATGGCCAGGCTATCGTAATCAATGGACAAGCGATTCATGATCGGGCCTGCTCTGGAGATATACCTGTGATTCGGGGAGAATTGGGTACCGGAGCGAGGCCTTGCCTGCCGATGACACCGCGGCCAACCCTACACGCCCCGCAGCGCGTTTTCCATCCCCAAGACACAGTGCCCGCATGCGACCAGCCGTTGATCCCACATTGCCGACCGCCCTTTACCGTGCAGCCGAAGTACGCGCCATTGACCGGCATGCCATTACGGTTCGCGGCATTGCCGGACTGGAACTCATGAACCGCGCCGGTGCTGCCACACTGGCGGCCCTGCAGGAAGGCTGGCCCACCGCCAGAACCTTGTCGGCCGTTTGTGGCGGCGGCAATAACGGCGGCGATGCCTATGTGGTCGCCCGGCTGGCCCATCAGTTGGGTTGGGATGTGCGCGCTTATCCGGTGGTTGCGCCGGATGCACTCAAGGGCGATGCGCGGCGGGCCTATGAGTCTTTCAGGGCGGCTGGCGGTGAGATTCTCAATTTTATTCCTCAGGATTTTGAGGGCGCTGAAATTCTGGTGGATGGCCTGCTCGGCACCGGACTGGACCGACCGGTGAGTGGCGATTTTGCCGCCGTTATCAGTGCCATCAACCGCTATCGCCAACGGGGCGGGGCCGCGATGAGGCGTCGGCGGGCCGTGGTCGCCCTGGACATCCCTTCCGGTCTCAATGCCGACACCGGTACCGTCATGGGTCAGGCGGTAAGGGCCGATCTGACCGTCAGTTTCGTTGGCCTCAAACGCGGCCTGTTCACGGGTGATGGCCCCGACTATACCGGCAAGGTCTGCTTCGATGACATGGGCACCGGCGTTGTAGCCGATCATGCCATCGCCCCATCCGCGACGCTGTTCCGACCGCCTCAACCCTTGCTCCCTCCCCGCAACCGCACCGGGCATAAAGGACTGTATGGCCATGTACTGGTCATCGGCGGTGATCACGGCTATAGCGGTGCAGCCAAACTGGCCGCCGAAGCCGCGGCCCGCACCGGCGCCGGCCTCATCAGCATCGCCACTCGATCCGCGCATGCGGCCCTCCTGAATCTGACCCGCCCGGAGCTGATGTGTCATGGCATGGAAGAGGCCTCGTCACTTCCAGCCCTGCTCAACCGCGCCTCGGTTATCGCCATCGGACCGGGGCTCGGGCAGGGCCGTTGGGGGGAGACTATGTTCGAGCAGGCATTGGCCAGTCCCCTGCCGCTGGTCGTTGATGCTGACGCGCTTAACCTGCTGGCGAGACAGCCGGTACGCCGTGATCACTGGATACTCACCCCCCATCCGGGCGAAGCGGCACGCCTGCTGGAGGTGAGCACCGCCGAGGTGATGCACGATCGCTTTGCTGCGGTGGCGGCGCTGCAGGCGCGCTATGGTGGCGTTATCGTATTGAAAGGGGCAGGCACTCTGATTCAGGCACCCACCGGGCTACCGTGCATCTCTCGCCCTGGTAACCCCGGTATGGCCAGCGGTGGTATGGGAGACGTACTAACCGGTGTCATCGCAGGCCTGCTGGCCCAGGGACTTCGGCCTATGGATGCCGCCAGCAGCGGGGTCTGGTTGCATGGCAGTGCGGGCACTCGCGCTGCGGCAGAGGGCGAACGGGGATTGCTGGCATCCGACCTGATGCCGCATCTACACCGCCTGGTCAACCGCTGACCCTCATGGTGATGGCTATGACAACAGATTCACTCAGCCTGTTTCTCCCCGATGAGGCCGCGACCCTGGCCTGCGCTGCCCAGCTGTTTCAGAAGGTGCCGCCCGGCAGTCTGGTCTACCTGCATGGCGACCTGGGAGCTGGCAAAACTACCTTCGTACGGGGCTGTTTGCGGGCAACCGGCTATGGCGGCCCAGTCAAAAGCCCAACGTTTACCCTGGTCGAGGAATACGTGCTGAATGATCGCATGCTTTACCATTTCGACCTCTACCGGCTCAACGATCCAGAGGAACTGGAGTGGATGGGTATTCGTGATTATTTTCGCGCCGATAGTTGCTGCTTTATTGAATGGCCGGAACGCGGCAGCGGACTACTGCCAGCACCCGACCTGGAAATACGGCTGGTGATTGAAGGCGCGGGACGACGGTTCAGTCTGCGGGGGAGCACCGAAGCCGGAAGGAGCGTGGTGAGCGCCTTGTCGGGTAGCGTTTGAATACTGCCCTGCTCACTCACACGCAGGCACGATAGCTCACCCTTCGATCACCCGGAAACCCTATCATCGGGGCTAAATAAACCCCCCGTTTCGGACACAAACTGTCAAAATATATCCCTCAAAAAGGCTCTCTTTTCCGAAATCCCAAGACCCCCTGCCATCATGCACAAGAATCAACTATCCCGTTTAAGCCAGTGCCTTGCCCTAGGCTGCCTGCTATTTTTCAACGCTGTTAATGCACTGGCCGTCAATGGCGGGGCTGAAGGGCCGTGGGATGGCTTTCCGCGCACCCACCCTACCCCCCGTTATGAAAACGATCCCGGCGCCAATGCCCAGTACCCTTTTGGCGTGACCAAAGCCTTCTCGCCCTACGTTGACCCGGATAAATCGGTGGCGATGGGTTTGCCTGATCCACTGGATGACCCGGATTTGGCAAGCTACAACCTGATCGTGGTCATCAGTAAAGGCGACAGTGATTTCTGGGGGCCGGAGCAGACCTTACGGGTCTATAAGCGCGGTGTAGGACTGCTCTATTACTGGCTGGTATCGACCGGCATGCGGGGCCACGAAACGGCCTCCGGCTATTTCACACCCAAGGCGTTCTCATCGCGACACTGGTCGCAGGAGTACGACGCGCCGATGCTGTGGGCGGTATTTTTCCATGGCGGTATGGCGCTGCATTCCTCGCTGGATTCCCAGTCCATCGCTGACATGGGTAAAGCAGCGGAATCCCACGGCTGTGTCCATGAGGAGGATTATCGCGCCGAGGAAATGTTTCATCTGATTGGCCAAAGCGGTTATGGCCCGGTCGATCAGATAAGCGAGGCCAGCGGCCGCAAAACGGGCAAAACGATTTCCGCTTACAAAACCCTGATTATTATCGGCCCAACCACCCCATGGGATTCGACGCCGACTCAAGCCCAGAACCAGACTCAAGGTGTGACATCCACCATCAAATGGGTGCCGGAGAGTGATGCACCGACCGAAACGGTCGTGGATACCCAATAAGCCTGGCCCGGCCGTACTTTATCGTGCCGGTTGCGGATCGGAACCGCCCGGGTTGTTGATGAGTCCTAGCGTAGGGTCATGACGGGGTTACCCTGACCCCGACCCCCGCCTGGATAACAATAATTCGAGGAGAACCAGAATCATGAAAATCGGTTACATCATGTTCGGCTGCATCGGCTTCGCCATACTGCTGGAAACCTTGCTGCTGATGAACAACCGGAAGGGTGAAGACGAGTGGGCCAGCTTCCGCGATACTCACCATTGCACACCGGTCGCGGTAAAGGATGGCAGTAACCGGGCCGGCTACCAGTGCGATGACGGACAGGTTCACTATCGCTGGCGGCAGATGCGCTGAACCGACAGGGCGGGTTCATATCCTCATATTGACTGAAAAACCATGAAAAAACCGAGTGGACTGGACCCATTGGATGCCTTCAGGTTGAAGAAGGCAGAAACGGATCAGGAGCGGCTGGAGGTGGTGGAGGACGCCATCGCCAAGGCCGTGGAAAAGGCCCGGATCAATTACCTTCTGGTGACGCTATCGGTCGCCGTGACCCTGATCCTGGTCGGCCATTACCTGGCGGTCATGGAAATTTATACGGTGCCGACCATCGTTTACGAATGGTGCATCCTGGTCATGACGGTGTTGATGCTACTGCCCTGGCAGTTACGAAAAGTGCGGCTGCTGGCGTAAGCCTGAGGGTTAGGGCAACCCCCCACGCCGGGATCAACCGCCTCGCCTGTGGAGTCAGTCTGCAACGACGGTTACACTATACCCCCCAAACATCCGATGGGTACCCGGCGTGAGCACGCCATGCGTCTTGCTGTTCAGCCCGAGCAAACAACACCGAACCACCCTGCCCGGCCCGTCAACCCGACGACTCTCGGCCGTGGTGACACTGAACTGATAACCTAAGGAAACTTCATGACCCTTTACTGCGGCATCGTTGGATTGCCCAACGTCGGCAAATCCACGCTTTTTAACGCCCTGACCAAAGCCGCTATCGCTGCGGAAAACTACCCGTTCTGCACGATTGACCCCAATGTGGGCGTGGTTCCGGTGCCTGATCCCCGCCTTGAAGCCCTGTCCGCCATCGTCAAGCCCGAGCGGGTAGTACCGACCACGATTGAGTTTGTCGACATCGCCGGTCTTGTCGCCGGCGCATCCAAGGGTGAGGGGCTGGGCAATCAGTTTCTGGCCCACATCCGCGAAACGGACGCCATCGCCCATGTGGTTCGCTGCTTTGAAGATGAGGATGTGATCCATGTCGCCGGCAAAGTGGATCCCATTTCCGATATTGAAGTCATCAATACCGAACTGAGCCTCGCCGATATGGGCACTGTCGAGCGGGCACTCCAGCGCTCACTGAAGGCCGCCAAGTCGGGTAACAAAGATGAACTCGCCCGCAAGGCGCTGTTTGAGCGGGTATTGTCCGAGCTCAACACAGGCAAGCCGGTCCGAGCCATGGACCTCACGCCGGAAGAACATCAACTGCTGCGCGAACTCCACCTGCTGACCGCCAAGCCCACCATGTTTATCGCCAATGTGCGCGAGGATGGCTTTAATAACAATGTCTTTCTTGATCGCGTCATAGCCTATGCCGAAGCGGAAAACTCATCGGTAGTGCCGGTATGTGCTGCCTTTGAGGCCGAGATTTCACAACTGGAGGAAGAGGACAAGGACGATTTTCTGGCCGAAATCGGCATGGAGGAACCCGGGCTGAACCGCGTCATTCGGGCGGCCTATCGGCTTCTGAATCTCGCCACTTACTTTACTGCCGGGGTCAAGGAAGTGCGGGCCTGGACCATCCCCATCGGTGCGACGGCGCCGCAATCGGCGGGTGTCATCCACACCGACTTCGAGCGCGGCTTCATCCGTGCCGAGGTCATCGCCTTTGATGATTTCGTAACGAACAAAGGCGAACAAGGCGCCAAGGATGCCGGCAAATGGCGGCTGGAAGGCAAGGAATACATCATGCACGACGGCGACGTCGTACATTTCCGCTTCAACGTCTAGTGGTCAGGTGGCTGTCCCGGCATTCGCGGCAGCACACCCCTAAAACGCAGCCTCTGATTCAAACACGCTTTCGTGTTTGCCGCTGTGGGTCTGTCCTCACCCGCATGTGTCGCGCTTGACGCACGATCAGGGGCATGTCGAGCATGCCCCTAAACCACTCTAAGCCACTACAATAAATAGTCTTTTCAAAGACATACCCATTGAACTGACACGCACTCACCCTCCGGCAGAGGCGTCGCTCCCCAGCGACCCCACGCGGCCTCTTTTGCGCCCGCCTCCGGTCAATAGCCGGCACGCCAGGCGAGGCCGCCAAACGAAACCGACTGTTCCGACGCCATCGGCGCGGTTCAGTCGAGCGTCGGTCAACTCGCTCAAGTCGGGTGAATGCCCTGTTCCCAACCGGACCAGGATGACAGACGGGTTCTGTTTCTGGACAATCAGGCGCATTCTCATAGCATCCCCGATCAACCGTGAACCCACAAAACCTCTCCGCTCTCATTTGGTCCGTCGCCGATCT
>JBILXN010000091.1:0-9068 GCA_044378425.1 Methylococcaceae bacterium | reverse complement strand
CACCATGGGGCTGTTCAACTATCCCGTCCTGATGGCGGCGGACATCCTCATGTTCAACGCCAATAAGGTTCCGGTAGGACGCGATCAAGTTCAGCACATCGAAATGGCGCGCGATATCGCCGGTCGCTTCAACCACATCTATGGCGAACACTTCGCCATCCCGGAAGCCGTCATCGGTGAGGATACCGCCACCCTGCTGGGGCTGGACGGTCGCAAGATGAGCAAGAGTTACGACAATACCATCCCGCTCTTCATGGCCGAGAAACCCTTCCGCAAGCTGATCAACAAGATCAAGACCAACTCGCTGGAACCGGGTGAGCCAAAAGACCCTGATACCTGCACGCTGTTCAGCATCTATAAGGCTTTCGCCACGCCCGAGGACGTGGCCGCCATCCGCCTGCGTTATGAAGCAGGAATAGGCTGGGGCGAAATGAAGGGTGTGCTGTTCGAATATCTCAACGATCACCTCAAGACCTCTCGCGAGCGCTACGATGCCCTGCTGGAATCGCCCGACAAAATTGAGGAAGCCCTTCAGGAGGGAGCGGCCAAAGCGCGTGACTTCAGCGCTCCGCTAATGAAAAAAATCCGTGCCAGTGTCGGTATTCGGCCTCTGGGCTAACGACAACGACCTATCTCCCATACAGGACTGGAGGGTCCATGCACATCGTCATCATGGGTTCCGGCATGGCCGGCATCATCCTCGCCGAGGAACTCCACAAACTGTCGCCAGACCTTTGCCTGAGCGTGCTGACGCGGGAAACACAGGGCTACTATTCGAGGCCCATGCTCTCGCATGGCTTTGCGCGGGACGATGTGGAAACCAAGATCATCCTCAAATCGTTCGATGCGCTACGGGACAGCGGCATCCGGATTGAGGCCGGTAGCGAGGTCCTGGGCATAGACCGATCCACCCGAATCGTTCGCTATCAACACAAAGGACAGCCCGCGACGGTCACCTACGACACGCTGGTCCTGGCACCCGGCTCCGATGCGTTCGTACCTCCGCCCTTTCGCTCCGACCCCTCGCTGTACCGGGTCATTAACAGCCTTGATGACCTGATGGACGTGCGACGGCAACGTGCACGCCTGCTCACTGGCGGCGCCATTCCGCGCTGGGCCATTATCGGCGGCGGACTCATCGGCTGTGAGGTCGCCTCTGATCTGGCCAAGGCCGGGGATGCTGTCATGCTGTTTCATGCCCTGCCGCGTCTGATGGAGCGGCAACTGGTAGAGGACGACTCCGCCACTCTGCTGGAAGTATTGGTCGGACTTGATGTTGACGTCCGGCTCAATGCTGCGGCACAGGGGTTTGAACGGCAGGGCGAAACCATCGCGATACGGCTGGCGGAGGGCTGTGTCACCGGCTTTGACGGCATCATCGTCGCCACGGGCTTCAAACCCCGCATAACACTGGCTGAAAATGCCGGGATTGAGGTGCAACGCGGTATCGTGGTGGATGACTTCCTCCGCACCAGCGACCCCGCCATCTATGCGCTAGGTGATGCCGCCGAATGTCGCGATGGCCATATCTATGCCTACGTCATGCCTATCCGTCATCAGGCACTGTGGCTAGCCAGGCATCTCGCCGGCCAGACCCACGCGTCATGGCAGCCGCCCCTATTCAAACCACGCGCCAAGGTTCACGGCTTCACCGCGGCGCACCCTTACATCTTCTGATGACGACCCGCCCAGACCGATGGGAGGGACCCGTTGGTTGCCGATAACCGAGACCCTTGCCGCCTGAGGCAGATCATAGGTTACTCACGCTTGAGCGTTGGCCGTGGCTGCTGAGGATGATTCGGCGCCCTCAAATACCCGTAGTCGTTGCGGTTGCAGATAGACCCTCTCACCACGCGTGAGGCCAATCTGGTTGAAGGCGTCGCGGGCCAGTTCTACTTCCACAAAACCGTGACCATCCTGACGCTCCAGCTCTATCCGAACGGTCGCCCCGAGCGGTCGAATATCATGGACCGCCGCCGCGATGGCGCTGGCATCGGGGCAGTCGCGCAAGATAGTGATTTCATGTGGGCGGGCATAAAACACCGCGGCGTCCTGTTGAGCGGGGCCTTCCGACAATGCCATCTGTGCGTCGCCGATGCGGGCGTGACCCTCATGCACGCGACCATGGAACAGATTGACGTCACCGAGGAACTCGTAAACAAAGGGCGATGCCGGATGATCATAAACGTCATCCGGCGATCCGATCTGCTCAATCCGGCCCTGATTCAGAACCACGATACGATCAGCCACTTCGAGCGCCTCTTCCTGATCGTGGGTCACAAATACACTGGTGACATGAAGCTCATCATGCAGACGCCGCAGCCAGCGGCGTAATTCTTTTCTCACCTTGGCATCCAGCGCACCGAAGGGCTCGTCCAGCAACAGCACCTTGGGTTCCACCGCCAAGGCCCGAGCCAGAGCGATCCGCTGGCGCTGACCGCCGGATAATTGCGGCGGATAGCGATCGGCCAACCAGTCGAGCTGCACCAGATTCAACAGGCCGTGCACCTTTTCGTTGATCTCGATTTCGGTAGGCCGAAGGGCGCGGGGACGAACCCGCAGTCCAAAGGCGATGTTTTCAAATACCGTCATATGCCGAAACAGGGCGTAGTGCTGAAACACAAAACCCACATGGCGGTCATGAACATGACGTTCGGTGGCATCTTCGCCATGAAACAGAATCTGTCCGGCGTCTGGCGCCTCCAGTCCAGCGATAATCCGGAGCAACGTGGTTTTACCGCAGCCGGAGGGTCCCAGCAAAGCGACCAGTTCCCCGCCGCCGATTTCAAGATTGACATCCTTCAGGGCCTTGAAGCGACCGAAGGATTTCTGGATGTTTTGAATGGAGATACTCATGGTGCAACTATTCGGAAATGGGATCGAGGTCAGAACTGTCCTGCCTGAGATGCCACTCAAGGACGGTTTTGAGCGCCAGCGTCACCAGCGCGAGACCGGCCAGTAACGAGGCCACGGCAAAGGCAGCGGCGGAGTTGTATTCGTTGTAAAGAATCTCGACGTGCAGCGGCAGGGTATTGGTGAGCCCCCGGATATGGCCGGATACGACCGAGACAGCACCGAATTCACCCATCGCGCGCGCGTTACACAGAATGACGCCATAGAGCAGGCCCCAGCGAATATTCGGCAGGGTGACATGCCAGAAGGTTTGCCAGCCGCTGGCTCCGAGTACCAGCGCGGCTTCCTCTTCTTCAGTACCCTGCGCCTGCATCAATGGGATCAACTCGCGGGCCACAAAAGGAAAGGTCACGAAGACGGTGGCCAACACAATACCCGGCACAGCGAAAATCAGCCTGATCTCGTGTGCCTGCAGCCAGGGCCCTAGCCAGCCCTGCATACCAAACAGCAGAACATAAATCAGGCCCGACACCACCGGCGATACCGAAAAGGGCAGGTCAATCAGCGTGATAAGGAGGCTCTTGCCCTTGAATTCGAACTTGGCAATACACCAGGCGGCCGCGATACCGAACAGGAGATTGAGCGGAACCGAGATCAGCGCCGCCAACCCCGTCAGGCGCGCCGCTGCCAGAGCGTTGGGCTCGCTGAGTGCCAGCCAGTAGACCTGCCAGCCTTTGCTGAAAGCCTGCACGAAAACGACGGCCAACGGCAGAAACAGAAATCCGATAAGAAACAAAAGTGCAGTTGCCGTGAGCAGCCACCGCACCCAAAACGGTTCCCCGCGTGCAGGATTGATGGCGCGTTGGGTCGCCTGCCCCATGGCTGTTGATGACATCATCCGGGACGATACTCCTGATTGAGGAAGAGAATGGGCTCAGACCTTGCGCAAATGCGCCCAGCGCTGTAGAGCGTTGATGGTCAGCAGCAGAATGAAGGACACCAGCAACATGGAAACCGCCAGTGCCGTGGCACCGGCATAGTCGTACTGCTCCAGTTTGGTGATGATGAGTAGCGGGGTAATTTCCGACACCATGGGAATGTTGCCGGCAATAAATATGACAGAGCCATATTCACCCACCGCCCGGGCAAAGGCCAGTGCAAAGCCGGTCAGCAAGGCCGGAAGCAAGGCCGGCAACATCACACGGGTAAATGTCTGCCAGCGGGTCGCGCCGAGACTGGCGGCCGCTTCTTCCAGTTCCGACTCGAAATCCTCGAGTATCGGCTGCACCGTCCGAACCACGAAGGGCAACCCGATAAAGGTGAGCGCCACGATCACTCCCAGCGGAGTGTAGGCAATCTTGATACCTAGTGGTGCCAGCAGGTGTCCGACCCAGCCCTTGCCTGAGTAAAGTGTCGCCAGGGCAATTCCGGCGACGGCAGTCGGCAGGGCAAAGGGCAGATCCACCAGCGCATCAATCAGCTTTTTGCCAAAAAAGTCATAACGCACCAGCACCCAGGCCACCAGAAGACCAAACACGGCATTGATCGTCGCCCCGGCTAATGAGGCACCGAAGGTTAGTTTGTAGGACGCCAGCACTCGGGGTTCGGTAATCACAGACCAGAATCCGCCCCAACCCAGCGTCGCCGCCTTGAAAAAGGTCGCTGACAGCGGAATCAGTACAATCAGGCTCAAATAGAGCACCGTAAAGCCCAATGTGAGCGAGAATCCGGGCAGCACTCCTCTTTTTTGCACTATAGCCACTGGCGCTCCTCTTAGCGTTTGTCATGTCAGAGGCCACTACCATAGCAATCCCTCCGAGCCGACTGAAATACTGAATGGCTATGTCGATATAACTGGGTTGAATTTAGCGGTAACGTGATTGAAGGCTAGAATCCTAGCCGCAATGGGTATTTTTCCGTTGCGCTTGCAGAACTGTTCCATCCCTATCCCGAAGCCCAACATCCATCGCGACATCATGAAATTGCAGCAACTGCGTTATATCTGGGAAGTGGTTCGGAACAACCTGAACGTGTCCGCCAGCGCCGAGAGTCTTTACACCTCGCAACCGGGGATCAGCAAGCAGATACGCCTGCTGGAGGATGAATTGGGACTGGAGATTTTCGCCCGCAGCGGCAAGCATTTTTCGGCGCTGACGCCCGCCGGCCAGGAGATCGTAGCTGTCGCCGGTGAGATTCTGGCCAAGGTGAATGACATCAGGCTGATCGCAGAGGAACATCTGGATGCGGGCTCAGGCAGCTTTTGCATCGCCACCACCCATACCCAGGCACGCTATGCCTTGCCTCCCGCGATCAAGGCCTTTATCCAGCGCTATCCCAAGATCAAACTCAACATTCATCAGGGCACCCCCGCCCAGATTGCCGAAATGGCCTCCAGGGGGCTCGTTGATATGGCGATCGCCACCGAGGCGAGCGACCTGTTCGACAACCTGGTGAAACTGCCTTGCTATCAATGGAACCGCAGCGTCCTGGTCCCACGGGATCATCCGCTGGTGGCCCTGGAAACGCTTACGCTGGAGGCGCTGGCGCAATACCCCCTGATCACCTACACCTTTGGCTTTACGGGCCGCTCGCAACTGGACAGGGCCTTTAGCCAGGCGGGTCTGCATCCTCAGATCGCGCTGACCGCGGTCGATGCCGATGTCATCAAAACCTACGTTCGGTTGGGTCTTGGCGTGGGTATCGTGGCCCATATGGCCTACGATCCGACGGTAGACGCCGATTTGATCGCGCTTGAGGCCAAGCATTTGTTTGAATCCAGCACCACCAAAATCGTACTGCGCCGCGATATGTATGTCCGGGCGTTTATTTACGATTTCATCCGCATTTTCGCACCTCACCTTACCCGGGAACTGGTCGATGCAGCGATGCTGGTCAGGGATCGGCAGGAATGGGAGCGGTTTTTCAGCAAGGTTTCGCTGCCCTCACGTTAAGCGATAATGGGGGCATTACCAAGCCCGCCAGGCCCATATCTCGCGTGACAATCACCCAGTACATCCTGCCCGACCACCCACCGCTAAGACTTGACTGCGGGCTGCTGGTCGCTAACAAGCCATCAGGTCTGTTGTGCCAGCCTGGTCTTGGGCCTGAAGGTGCGGACTCTCTGTTAAGCCGATTGCAACAGCAATGGCCGACCGCCCAGCTGGTTCACCGGCTGGACCGGGACACCTCAGGGCTTCTACTTCTGGCACTGAATCCAGAATTACACCGGGCTCTCAGCCGACTGTTTGCCGAACGCAGAATCAGCAAGATCTATCGGGCCGATGTCAGAGGCACACCACGAGGATCCAGCGGCAGTATCAGCCTAGCCATTGCCAAACAGGGTAACCGCCCCCCACTCTACGCGCCTGATCCGGAGGGGAAAGTCTGCCATACCGACTGGTCTCTGCTGGAATCTTTAGGCGACTGGAGCCGACTGGAATTGCACCCTCTCACGGGACGTTCCCACCAGTTACGGGTCCACATGGCCGCCAGCGGGCATCCCATACTGGGCGATCCGCTCTATGGTGATCCGCAGTCAAGACCGGTCGCCCGCCTGCACCTTCATGCGACCCGACTGAGTTTCATCCATCCTCTGACCGGCCAGGCGATCACACTCTGCTGCCCCTGCCCATTTTAGGGTAAGCCCCACGCCATCCCTGAAACGTATGCCCCACTCGGCAGAATCAAGGCACCAGATGCAGCGACCCACGGCCCTATTCTGTTGACTGCAACACTTGGCTGATTGCCGTTGATTGCCTACAAAGGTATTATTCGGGATTGACCCGCGTGATGGTCGATGAGCCCCGCCCCCACAGACAGCGTCGAGCAGATTCCCGAAATCCTGCCTTGAATCATCGGGCACACGACTCCAACTTACCAACCACTCAGCACACAACCCCGCAGAACATTGATATGACTGATTTAGCGCACTACCGAAACATTGGCATCTTCGCTCACGTGGATGCAGGCAAGACCACGACCACCGAGCGCATTTTGAAGCTCACCGGCAAGATTCACAAAATTGGCGAAGTTCATGACGGCGCAGCCACCACTGACTTCATGGAGCAGGAGCAGGAGCGCGGTATCACCATCCAGTCGGCGGCTACCACCTGTTTCTGGAACGATTACCGCTTCAACATCATCGACACCCCCGGCCACGTCGACTTCACCATCGAAGTGTATCGCTCGCTAAAGGTACTGGACGGCGGCATCGGGGTGTTCTGCGGTTCTGGCGGCGTTGAGCCACAGTCAGAAACCAACTGGCGCTACGCCAACGACTCCAAGGTTGCACGGGTCATCTACATCAACAAGCTGGATCGTATTGGCGCGGACTTCTACCGTGTCGTCAATCAGGTGAAGGATGTACTGGCGGCTTACCCGCTGGTCATGGTGCTGCCTATCGGTCGTGAAGATGAGTTCGTCGGCATGGTTGACCTGCTGACCCGCAAGTCGTGGATCTGGGATGACTCAGGTGACCCCATGAACTACAAAATCACCGATGTTCCGGCCGATATGGTCGATGACGTCGAAAAATTCCGCGCCGATCTGATCGAAAAAGTCGTCGAGCAGGACGATGACGTGATGGAAAAGTACCTCGAAGGCGAGGAACCCGACATCGACACCATCAAGCGCCTGATTCGCAAAGGCACCATCAAAATGGACTTCTTCCCCACCTACTGCGGTTCATCCTTCAAAAACAAGGGCGTACAGCTGGTACTGGACGCCGTGGTCGACTATCTGCCGAACCCGACAGAAGTCAATCCACAGCCCGAGGTCGATCTGGAAGGCAACGAAACCGGCGAGTTCGCGCTGGTCGACCCTACCCGCCCGCTGCGCGCACTGGCATTCAAGATCATGGATGACCGTTATGGCGCCCTGACTTTCCTGCGCATCTACTCCGGCCGTATCGAGAAAGGTACCACCGTACTCAACACCTACACCGGCAAGACCGAACGTATTGGCCGTATTGTTGAAATGCACGCCAACAATCGCCAAGAAGTGGATTCCTGCCAGGCCGGTGATATCGTTGCGGTACTGGGCATGAAGAACGTACAGACCGGTCATACCCTGTGCGATCCGGACAAACCCGCCACCCTGGAACCGATGGTATTTCCCGATCCGGTCATATCTATTGCCATTGCTCCGAAGGACAAGGCCGGCAATGAAAAAATGGGCATCGCCCTGGGCAAGATGGTTCAGGAAGATCCGTCATTCCACGTGGGCACCGACGAGGACAGCGGCGAAACCATCCTCAAGGGCATGGGCGAACTTCACCTCGACATCAAGATCGACATTCTCAAGCGCACCCATGGCGTTGAGGTCATCGTCGGCAAACCCCAGGTGGCTTACCGCGAGACGATCACCAAGCGGGTGGAAGACGACTACACCCACAAGAAACAGTCCGGCGGCTCTGGTCAGTTCGCGAAGATCAACTACATCATTGAACCCAGCGAACCTGGCACTGGCTTTGTTTTTGAATCCACTGTCACCGGCGGTAACGTCCCCCGCGAATACTGGCCGGCGGTCGAAAAAGGCTTCAAGAGCATGCTCGACAAGGGCACCATGGCGGGCTTCCCATGCGTCGATTTCAAGGTCAATCTGACTGATGGTGGCTTCCACGCTGTGGACTCCTCGTCTCTGGCCTTCGAAATAGCAGCCAAGGCCGCCTTCCGCCAGACCGTGCCCAAGTGTGCGCCGCAGCTAATGGAACCGATCATGAAAGTCGACACCTTCTCGCCGGACGCCAACGTAGGTGATGTTATTGGTGACCTCAACCGTCGCCGTGGCATGATCAAATCGCAGGATGCAGGCCCCACCGGTGTTCGCATCAAGTCCGAAGTACCGCTTTCCGAAATGTTCGGCTACATCGGCGACCTGCGCACCATGACCTCAGGCCGTGGCCAGTTCTCCATGGAGTTCTCCCATTACATGCCCTGCCCGAAGAATGTGGCAGAAGCGGTTATCAAGGAGGTCAACGAACGGAACGCGAGCAAGTAAAGGGCGTTTCCGTCCGGCAAAGGAAGAAGGCCCGCCGACGGGCCCTTTCCTGCCGAAAGACAAAAACTAGGCGGGTCGTCCTACAAAGGCGATCCGCCTTTTTTTGTAGGTATGGCGTGTCGCAACAAGAGGAGCCGGACATTGAGGCCCGCCACCCAACATCAACATGCGATCAGATACCACAGGGAGTCACGATGAAGATACTGCTCACACTTGCA
>JBILXN010000260.1:0-2562 GCA_044378425.1 Methylococcaceae bacterium | reverse complement strand
GCCTGAAAGGTTTCGAGTAAAAGCCGTTCTGAACAGCCCGAATCCAGCCACATTTTACGGTGGAGGGGCAATAGGGTATGTGGACTATCCTACACTCAAGAATGAGGGCGGTGAGGAAGCCGATCCGGATTTCAAGCTGCTTGAGAGTGACTGAGGCGATGAGTATATCTCTGATAGTGGCCATGGGAGAAAACGGGGTCATTGGCGCAAAAAACCGGATGCCATGGCATCTTTCAGCAGATCTCCGACATTTCCGCCAAGTGACCATGGGGAAACCCGTACTCATGGGGCGAAAAACACATCAGTCAATTGGACGCCCATTACCGGGACGGTTAAATATCGTTCTCAGTCGAGACAAGAGCTATAGTGCCGAAGGCTGTGTCATCGCAGCCAGTCTGGATGAAGCGGTTACTCAAGCAGGTGATCAAGAAATCATGATTATTGGCGGAGCGGCGCTGTATGAAAGCTTTCTCCCACTCACGGATCGACTCTATCTCACACTCATACACCATCATTTTGATGGGGATACCTTTTTCCCAAAATTGGACTGGGCCGATTGGAGAGTAATCGAGCGCGAAGATAGGGATGGAGATCTTGAGAGCGGCCTGCGTTACAGCTTTCTTACTATGGAAAGAGTGCTTGATTAAGGCGGCAGTCAAGTCATCGTTTTGTCGCCATTAGTAGGCCGCAACCAGTGGCCAGACTTTCCACCTGATTTCTCGACTAGCCGGATCCCCTCCAAAGACATACCCCTATCTACCGATTTGCACATGTCGTAGATAGTCAGGAGGGCGATCTGAACCGCCATTAAGGCCTCCATCTCGACACCCGTCTGGCCTGTGGTTCGTACGCTTGCAACACAACGGATGCGGCTAAGATCAGCATCTATCTCGAATTGGACGCTGGCATGGGTTAACGCTAGCGGATGACACAGCGGGATAAGGTCGGCCGTTCGCTTACAGGCCATGATGCCGGCAATGCGGGCGATACCCAAGACATCCCCCTTCTTATGAGTACCGGAGATGACCATGGCAAGGGTTTCGGGCAGCATGTCGGCGTAGCCTTCAGCAAGCGCTGAGCGCGTGGTTGATGCCTTATCCCCCACATCAACCATGTGAGCGGCGCCTGTCTCATCGAAGTGGGTCAATTGGTTCATGAGGCTAAGCCTGCTTAAGAAACATGGTCAAGGTTTGTTACCGTCGCCGGGTGAAGAGTCTGTTCGAGGCATCATGGTAACCCCGCCACCAGCTCCCGAATCAATCCCGGACCACGATAAATAAGGCCAGAATACACTTGGATTAGGGTAGCCCCAGCATCCAGTTTTCGCCTGGCATCATCTGCACTCAGAATACCTCCGACAGCAATGATTGGGAGCTTGTCATTCAGTGCGCCAGCCAATTCGGCCAGTACCTTGGTGGATTTGGCGAAAACCGGATGCCCACTCAAACCACCTGGTTCATCACTATGAACCAGCCCTGAAACACCATCACGATCAGATGTCGTGTTCGTGGCGATCACGGCATCAACGCTATGCCGAATGAGTGAATCAGCAATAGCCTCAACATCATCCCTATCCAGATCGGGTGCGATCTTGATAGCAATGGGAACAGTACGTTGATGGGACTTCGCCAACTGAGCACGTTCTGCCATAAGGGCCTTGAGTAAGCTATCAAGATAAGCACCACTTTGCAGCGTTCGCAAACCGGGTGTATTCGGTGACGAAATATTCACCGTGACATAACTGGCCAGGGGATAGACCTTTCGCAGACAGATAAGGTAATCGTCAATCGCGCGATCAAGCGGGGTGTCTTTGTTTTTGCCGATGTTGATGCCGAGAACACCCGAGTAATTTTCAATCTTGATCTGATGCAATAAGTGATCAACACCCTGGTTATTAAAACCCATCCGATTAATGATGGCGTTGGCCTCTGGCAGTCGGAACATTCTGGGCTTGGGATTGCCTGGTTGCGGCTTTGGTGTGACAGTACCCACTTCGATAAAACCGAAACCCAAAGCGGCCAAGCCTTGGATACACGAACCATCTTTATCAAGACCTGCGGCGAGGCCAACTGGATTGGGGAAATGGAGACCCATCACAGTACGGGCACCGCCCAGGGACGGATAATTTAATGGATTAAAGCGACCGAGATGAGCCAGCCCCTTTAGCGCTTTAAGCGTCACATCATGAGCCGTCTCAGGATCGAGCCGGAACAACGCCGGTCGCAACAAACGATAGAACACGCAATACCTCGGCAGCGGGTGAATAGGTCAGGGTGAGGAGATCTGAGCAGTGCGCACCCGTAGGAGCACAGATGCCACTGCTAGCGGATTCAATGCGGAGCGTCTGTCAAGATGGCATAAGGCACCCCGAAAACCAAGATAATCCGGATTCAATATGAGCAATTCCGGTATATCGTCCAGCCGTAATGAACCTGCGAGGCCGCAAACAAGGCTCGAAGCGCGACACGTTGCAACAAAGTCAGCCAGACAAGAAACCTCACACACTTGAAGCAGTGAGCCAATGTCCTTGTTAGCCGTATCCAGCATGGCGCCGGCAAAACC
>JBILXN010000090.1:0-9142 GCA_044378425.1 Methylococcaceae bacterium | reverse complement strand
GCCTTACGTTATTTCACTCATAGCGATCTTCTTGGGAAAATTGGCCCGCTATGCTGCCATTGTCTGGGTTTTTAGTTAATTCTTTGCCGTGTGCCCGATCATGCGTGAGCGTGACATTGACTGATGGTGATGTGGCGTTAAATCGCGTGAGGCCAAGCTTAAAAATCAGTGGGGATGATGGTTATGGATGAGGATCGTTACGGTACCCTTCTGGACGAAAAAAATGTATCGGGGCTGGAAGAGGCTTTAGTTAACCGGTTGATCTATTCACTGGGTAAAGACCCTATCGATACCAGTCAGCGCGACTGGTTTTATGCATTGGCCCATGTCGTCAGAGATATGCTGACGGTCAAATGGATGGACTCCATGCGGAGTTACTACCTGCAGGACGCCAAGCGTGTCTATTATCTTTCAATGGAGTTTCTGATTGGCCGGGCGTTGGGCAATGCCTTGCTCAACATGGAATGTTCCGGTGAATTTTATCAGGCTATGGAAAATGTCGGCCTGCGCCTGGAGGACGTCGCCGACTGTGAGGCTGAGGCAGCTCTCGGTAACGGCGGGTTAGGGCGGCTGGCGGCCTGTTTTCTGGATTCTCTCGCCAGTTTGCAGATGCCCGGCTTCGGTTACGGCATACGCTACGACTATGGCATGTTTGCACAGCAGATTGAGCACGGTTGGCAGGTCGAACATCCCGATAACTGGCTGCGCTACGGCAATCCCTGGGAGTTTCCGCGTACAGACGTGTTGTACAAAGTGCAGTTTCAGGGCAAAGCGGTCCTGGTTCAAGACGATGATGGCAAACCGCGTTTTGACTGGCAGGAAACCGAGGATGTGATGGCGATGGCCTACGACACGCCGATTCCGGGCTTCGGTGGCCAAACCGTCAACAATTTGCGGCTATGGTCGGCCAAGGCTACGCGTGATTTTGAGTTGCGCTATTTCAATGAGGGCAACTACATCCGTGCGGTCGAGCAGAAAACCCAGTCTGAAAATCTGTCGAAGGTGCTATACCCCGACGACACAACGCAGATGGGCCGCGAATTAAGGCTGAAGCAGGAATACTTCTTTGTCAGCGCGACGCTGCAAGACATTCTGGCTCACTTCCGCAGCGATCACGCGACATATGACGAATTGCCGGATGAAGTCGCTATTCAACTCAACGATACCCACCCGGCTATCGCGATTGCCGAACTCATGCGCATTCTGGTTGATGGCGAGGGGTTAGAGTGGGAACAGGCCTTTCAGATCACTGTCCGTACTTTTGCCTACACTAACCACACGCTGCTGCCAGAAGCTCTCGAAACCTGGCAAGTTAAACTTTTTGAACGGCTACTGCCGCGCCATCTGCTCATTATTTACGAGATTAATCGTCGTTTTCTGTCGGATGTCAGTCGCCAGTTCCCCGGCGATATGGACTTGATACGGCGGGTATCGCTGATCGACGAGGACCATGGTCGTCGGGTACGCATGTCGCATCTTGCGATTGTCGGCAGTCACAAAGTCAATGGTGTCGCGAAGCTTCACTCCGAATTGATGCAGAGCACCATATTTCGGGATTTCGCCCGTATTTTCCCTGATCGCTTTATCAATATCACCAATGGTGTCACCCAGCGGCGCTGGTTGAATCAGTCCAACCCGGCGCTGTCGGCACTGATTACCGAGGCATTGGGGCCGTCCTGGATCTGCAACCTTGAGCGTCTCCGCGAACTGGCACCCCTGATTGATGATGCTGAATTCAGGCGGCGGTTCTGGGCAGTGAAACAGGCCAATAAACTCCGCTGGAGCGATCTTTTCAGGCAGCGATCGGGCATCGAGGTCAGCCCTTCCATGGTGTTTGATGTGCAGATTAAGCGCATTCATGAATATAAGCGGCAGTTACTGAATATCCTGCATGTCATCACCCGCTATCGGCGCTTGCGGGCGGAGCCTGGACTGGAGTTGACGCCGCGCACGGTCATTTTCGGGGGCAAGGCAGCGCCCGGCTATCGCATGGCAAAACTAATTATCAAGCTCATCAATGATGTGGCCGAGACATTGGCTGCAGATCCGTTAATTCGGCAGCGTTTGCAGGTGGTCTTTTTGCCCGATTACAACGTATCGAGGGCCATGGAACTGATTCCCGCAGTCGAGTTGTCAGAGCAGATTTCCACCGCCGGGACCGAGGCGTCTGGTACGAGCAATATGAAAATGGCGATGAATGGCGCCCTTACCATAGGCACACTGGATGGGGCCAATATTGAAATTCGCGATGAGGTGGGTGCGGAGAACATCTTTATTTTCGGCAGGACAGCCGGGCAGATCGCCGCACTTCACAGTCAGGATTACAACCCCTGGGACTACTATCATGCCGATGTCGAATTGCAGGGCGTCCTGGATATGTTAGCAGCAGGACATTTCTCGCCAGATGATCCCGGCCGGTTCCAGCCTCTGGTGGATAGTCTTTTACAGGGTGGGGACCGTTACGCATTGCTGGCCGATTACGCCGACTACATCGTCTGTCAGAGCCGCGTCGATGAACTGTATGTAGATGAAGAGGCTTGGACCCGCCGGGCTATTCTGAACGTCGCCCATGCTGGTCATTTTTCCAGTGATCGGGCCATCAGGGATTATGCGACAGCGGTATGGGGAGTGGCGGCAAGGCGGTGTTCCTGATCCCAGATTTCGGGAACGGGTAAGAATGAAGATTACTGAAGGCTAATGCCGGCCACAGTCTCAAAGGGTCCGAGGCCGGCGCTAACGTTACCCGGCGGTTTTGACGGTAGTTTTGAGCAGGGCAAATTTATAAACCAGAAGTACCGCAATAATACCGACCAATAGCCAGGAATGTCCTATCAGACTGGCAGACATGGTAGCTTTTGCGGCGGTTCCCTGCAGACCTGACACATAGGGTTTGGAGACTTTCAGCATCCAGGCCCAAGCCGGAAACTGATAGGCCATGGCGCCGGCTATGGCCCATTGAATTGAATTAGCATGCAGCTTTTGTGCGGTGGTGTAGAACCAATATGCAAAGCCCATGGTCAGCACTATCGAAACGAACATAGCCATAAAACGGTCTCCTCTTGAGTTTTTATAATTTAAGTTTCAGGACGCACCGGCGAGCCGGAACCCGTGCCATTGTACGACGTCCAGACACCAATCCCGTCGCCAAGAATCCGCAGCACCGGCCAAACCTGCAATTCGCCTCGAATAACGGCACCTATGAAGGGACTGAGTGATGCGGTTCGCTTCATTCTTCACCCGACACAGTGTTTTGATGAACAGTTCTGCGTCTAGTTTCCGCAGTTCGGCAAAAAACACAAAACTCATCGCCTCGGGCGCGGGTTTGTGGCTGCAGACGCACGGACGGCTGGTCGGCTGCGCTCCCAGTAACTGCCTAGCAGAACCATCAACGCCAGCAAGCCAAGCAAGGGGCGAATATCGGTCACAGTCGGTCGGTATTCGGCCAGTTCGGGCTTGAGTAGCCGTTGGCTCAGCGATTCTGGCGAATCCAGCCGCTGATAGAGGAGTCCCGTGGCAATCGACAGTTCCCGCAGACGCGCTTCATCAAGCCAGGATTGGTAGGGCCCTTCCTCAGGCAAGTCGCGAGTCACGACCTTTTCGGAATAAACCGTACTTGATACCGGCGGTTTTTCGATATCCGCATTTTGCCATACCCCCTGCAGTTTGTTGTCCCGATCAAACCGCGGCACGGTAACCGGGCTCAGGCCACCCACCCCCACCACAATACCCTTGATGGCACCGGGTTTGTCGCCAAACTGGGCGCGAACGGTTTGCGGCGGTGTTTCCTGACCGTCGGTCAGAAAGACCAGTCGGGCGCCATTAGCTTTTTTCTTAAGCTCCCTCAGGGCGTGATAAAGGCCCATTTCGACATGGGAATCGGCTGACCATGCCATACGCCAATCGACCTGTGCCAATACATCCTCGATCACACTGAAATGGGCGCAGACCTCAAGCGGTTCGAACAGAAAATGCACGGTCTGGGTCGTGAAGAGGCCTATTCCCACCTCTGAACCGCAGGGCAGCTTCTCCAGTACACGGCTGACAGCGGCCTTGGCGTAACCCAGACGATCGGCCGGCAGACCGGCCCGATGGTAGTCCCGGGCATTCATGCTCTGGGTAATGTCCAGCACGAAGCTGTAGCGATAGGCCTGACGCGACAACAACAGTTGAGGATTGCCAAGGGCACTAAGCGTGAGCAGACCCGCGAGGGCCAGAAAAAGCGCCCGCCAATGAGTTTTGAGCCAGCCCCCGGCGACCCTTAGCCGATTCACGGGCCACCGCCGGGGATACTGGGGAGGGTCGCGAACACACTGCTTTTTGAACCCTGAAAGTCGGTTTTAGGCTGTTCCTTGGGCGGTGGGGTGATGCGGAATGCGTATTCAAGATTGTAGCGGGCATCCCACAACCCGGGTTCAAGCCCCAGCGCTGCGCGGAGATTCTCCTTGGCGGCCGCCAGTTGATTGTTGATACGGACATACTCAAGCAAGCCGCGTTCCTTCCATAGTTTTGCTGCATCCTGCAGATAGAGGGTCCCCAGGTTGTAGTGAACGCGCGCTCGTAAGTGAGCATCACCGCGTTCCAGCAATGGGCCATAAACCTGTATGGCCTCGAGCGGTTTGCCGCTCCGTTGCAGGCTTAACGCTTTGGCGAAGGCGAGTTCCGGGGCCAGATCGTTCGTTAAGCGGATGTTTTCCGGCTCATTCAGCCGCTGATTGTCAGCGACCAGCTGGCGCAACTCACAGGCCTCGTACGTCGCACCGCCGAGAGTCAACACCAGCGCAATTGCGATCACGACTTGGGCTGAAAGGCGTGACGTCAGATAGAGGGTCAGGCGTGCCACGATCGCACCTCCAGGGTTTTGGCAGCCAACAGTAAGAGAATCAGTCCGAGCGCTACGGCGAAACAAACTGCCGACAAGTCCTGGCGCGGGTGCTGCTCGCGGTACTTCAGAGGCTGATTCTCCAGGGCCTCGACTGCACTGATAGCACGTTGCATCGCATCGGGATTTTCGGCCTCGAAAGCACGGTAGGGTACACCCAAGGTCTGAAAGTAGTTGTTGAGGAAATACTCGGGGGTCTGACTTTCATTAGGGTTAGCGGGTTTTTCCGACAGAGGGGCGCTGGTCGGATTGCGGAGATAAATCCAGTACAGACTGCTGCGTGTCTCCTGAAACCACTGGCGCAACCGGTCGCGAGTAACATCGTCAATTTGTGCTGCGCCATCGGAGACCAGCAGGATGATGCGTGCTCCGGTCGTCGGCTTGCCGCTGAAAAAATTGAGGGCCATGGCAAGACCCGGTGCCATGCTGGTAACACCATGACCCCGTCCACCCGCCGCAGCGATAGCCGCCTGAATGGCGACATGATCATCAGTCAGCGGCATGAGGTAGATTGGGGCCGCTGCAAAACCGACCATGGCAAAAAGATCATGAGGCCTGCGTCCGACGAACTCCGAAAGCAGGTCGCGAGCCACTGCGCTTTTCGACTCACTACTGCGTGCGCCCATGTGCCTGCCGGTGAAGTTCTCGTTCATGCTACTGCTGCGATCAAGCAGCAGCACGATATGGGCGCCGGTGCCCGTGCGTTCCACCCATTGCTCGCGCAGGTAGGGGCCGGCTATTCCGAACACCAGCATCAGCACGGCAACGACACCGGCCCAGCGCAGCCCCCGGTCTATCCAGGTGGAAAGGCGATCCTCTGGCAGCATCGCGATACTGGAATACTGCAGGCTGTTTTGCCCGCGCTGGAACCAGGGGATCAATGCAAAACCCGCCAGTAACAAGGCCCAGGGTTGGATGAAGCCCAGGCTCACGCCGCTCTCCGTTCGGCTGTCGCCAGCCGTTTGGCCAGCATTGCCAAGGATTTGGCTGATGCCGTCAGGTCCAGTGCCGAACTGTCCGTTGCAAAGAAAAGCTGATTTGAAAGGTTGAAAAAAGCCTCCAATTCGGCTTCAAGGTCGGCAAAGCTTGGTTTTTCAGAACAGAACAGGCCGACTTGATGGCCAAACAGGGTGGCACCGTGACTGTGATCAAGACCGGTGTGCAACGTCCTCACTGCGGCGTTGAGGCGTTCGCGGGTCAAGGGTGCTTGCAACAGCTTGCAAACGTCCTGTCGCGCCTGCAGGAGGGGTCGTGTCCGTCGCAGTCCTAGCCAATAGTGACGACCGGCATAAAGTCCGACGGTCATACCCGCCGAGAGCCATAGCCACAAAATCCGCCAGTGGGCATCCGTCGGCATCGGTTGCGCCAGCATGGGGGGACGTAATTCCACTTCCTCTGATGACAGAGTGACCGGAATGATCGGCAGCAGGGCAATGGGCCAGTCCGGGCCTGTAGTATCCAGTGGCGACGCCCCGCCGAAGTGCAGGGGAAGTCCTGGCAAACTCACCTGCTCGGGCCCGCGTAGCCCTTTGAATATCTGGTACTGCACATAGATGTGGTGGATCTGCTCTGTGGATCCGGGTTGGCTTTCCCAGCTAATGTCACGGATATCCAGCCAGTCATTGACAGGACCCGGGCGGGGTAGGGCGGTAGTGTCCAGCATCTGATCCGCCGGAGTGGTCACAATTAAGGTCTGGCGTATCACATCCCCCATGACATAGCCGAAATCCCGCTCTGGAATGATCTCAACCCGGGGCGGAACCGTGACCGCCAGCGGCTCCTCCGAAATTCCCAGAAGCAGGACACCGATTGCGAGCCCCTGCCTGGCTACCTTAGGCCAGAGCCTTGCTGGCCACTTCATAAACATCTCGGGAAATGTTGTCGCTACCCGCCACCCTCTGCAACTGCTCGCGCATCAGGGTCTGTCGGTCACTATCGTAGCGCCGCCAAGGGGTCAGAGCGGTCAGCATGCGCGAGGCAATCTGCGGGTTGATCGCATTGAGGGCGATAACGTGATCGGCCAGGAATCGGTAGCCCGAGCCGTCACTGGCATGAAAACTGACCGGATTGGACTGGCTGAAAGCACCAATCAGTGATCGGACCTGGTTGGGCAGGCGCAGATCGAAAGCCGGGTGATTTACCAGGGCTTCGACGCGGGCCAGCGTCCCGGGCAGACCATTGGTCGCCTGCAGGGAGAACCATTTGCCAACAACCAGGGGGTCAGCATGCCATTGCTGGTAGAACGCCGCCAGACAGGTGTCGCGCTGCGGGTTCTGGCTATGCGTAATGGCTGTTAGCGCGGCGATCCGATCGGTCATGGTGCGCGAGGTTTCGAACTGCGTAACCGCCAGGGCGTGAGTAGCCGATGTTTCACGTTCGCTCAGATAGCTCAGGCAGGTGTTCTTCAGTCGACGTCGACCTATGGCGGCGGCATCAAACTGATTGAAGTCATCCCTGTGATGACCGTGATAGAGAGCCGTCAATTCAGGCTCAAGGTGAGTGGCCAGCCCCTGCTTCAAATGCTGGCGGGCGGCATGGACGGCGACGGGGTCGATGATCTCCAGCGAGGCGCTGACATAATCTTCGGAGGGAAGGGTAAGCAGCAGGGCACAGTAGGACAGGTCAGTGCCGGGGTTTCGCACGATGTGGCGATACGCCTCAATCAGCAGAGGCGGGATGAGTCCGGGGCTTTTGCCTTCACTGATCTCATGAGCCATATTTAGCATCATGCGGGTCGCAAGTTGCTGGCCCGCATCCCAGCGGTTGAAGGCGTCCGTGTCGTGAGCAAACAGGAAGGCTAATTCTTCATCGGGCCGCGCCTGCTGCAGTTTGACCGGTGCCGAGAAACCCCGCAGGGCAGAAATGGCAGGTGCTTGCGGCAAATTGATGAAGGTGAACCGTTGGTCGGCTTCGCGAATATGCAGAATACGGGTGGTACCTTCGGCGGGTTGCAGCTCGCCTTCGAGTTGCATGGGGAGCTCAGTGCCATCCGGCCCCAGTAGTCCCAGCGCCAGCGGGATATGCAGGGGCGCCTTTGTCGGTTGGTCGGGCGTGGCGGGACAGCTTTGTTTCACTCGGAGTTCCAGCCGCGCACGAGTGGCATCGTACTGACTGGCTATTTCCAGTTCAGGTGTGCCGGACTGACTGTACCAGAGACGAAATTGACCGAGGTCGATCTGATTGGCCTCTTCCATACACCGGATAAAGTCCTCGCAGGTCACGGCCTGTTCATCGTGACGCTGGAAATACAGATCGGTACCCTTGCGGAAGCCCGCCTTGCCCAGCAGAGTGTGTAGCATCCGGACCACTTCGGCGCCTTTCTCATAGATGGTCAACGTGTAGAAGTTGTTGATCTCGATATAGGATTCGGGCCGTATCGGATGGGACAGAGGGCCGGCGTCCTCGGCAAACTGCCGGGTACGGAGCATATTGACTTCATCAATCCGCTTGACCGCGCGTGAATTACGGTCTGCCGAGAATTCCTGATCCCGGAACACCGTCAGCCCTTCCTTGAGACTGAGCTGGAACCAGTCACGACATGTGATGCGGTTGCCGGTCCAGTTGTGGAAGTACTCATGGCCGATCACCCCTTCAATATGTTCATAGTCGGCATCGGTGGCGGTATCGGGTCGAGCCAGTACATACTTGGTGTTGAAGATGTTAAGCCCCTTGTTCTCCATGGCGCCCATGTTGAACTGACTGACCGCCACAATCATGTAGAGGTCGAGGTCATATTCGCGGCCGTAAGCTTCCTCATCCCAGCGCATGGCATTTTTGAGCGATGCCATGGCATGGCCGCATTTGTCGAGGTCATGCGTTTCGACAAATATGCGCAGGGTGATCTCGCGACCGGATCGGGTGGTATAGCGGTCTTCCAGCCATTCCAGCTGGCCGCCGACCAGGGCAAACAGGTAACAGGGCTTGCGGTAGGGATCGACCCATTTCACCCAATGCCGATTGTCCAGAAGGTCACCCCCCCCCATCGGATTGCCGTTAGACAGCAATACCGGAAACTGCGTTTTGTCGGCAACGAGGGTCGTGGTATAGATCGCCATGATGTCGGGACGATCAGGGAAGTAAGTGATCTTGCGGAAACCCTGCGCCTCGCACTGAGTGCAAAACAGCCCATCTGACAGGTACAGCCCTTCCAGCGCTGTGTTTGCCGCCGGGTTGATGTGCGTTACGACTTCAAGTTCGAACGGCTGGTCGTTAATGTCATTGATGACCAGCATTTCAGTCGTCTGGCTGTAGCGGTCAGCTGCA
>JBILXN010000089.1:0-9202 GCA_044378425.1 Methylococcaceae bacterium | reverse complement strand
CGTATGGGGCATCCGCGCTGGCGGCGAGCCTGCGAGAAGCGCTGCCGCGCCAAGTCGGTCTTCCATTTCGATGTGCAGGGTACCGTTGCGAAATCCACCCATGCCGGGATTCCCTGGCTGCGCCACTTGCGTCGGGAATTGGGCGCATCCCTCCATTTCTGGCCCTTCGACGGCTGGGCGGTTCCTGCGGGCAGGTCAGTGGTGGCCGAGGTCTACCCCTCGCTCTGGAAACACGACTATGCACCTGAGGACCGCACGCCCGATCAACATGATGCCTACAGCGTAGCCTGCTGGCTGCGGCAAGCTGACCGGGATGGGCGTCTGCCAGCCGCATTAAATCCCGGATTGTCTCTGTCGGATCGCGCCATTGCCGAGGTCGAGGGCTGGATTCTGGGGGTGATGTAACGGCGGCTGTCGTGGGTATTGATTCCGGTCTTGCGCCAGTTGGCGGGCGCTAGTGGATACCCCGCGCCTTTTGGGACGGTGTTTCGCTGAACAGAAAGCCAATATCGACCGCGTCGAAATGATGGTGGCGATTGCAAAACTCACAATCGACCTCAACCCTGCCCCGTTCTTCGATGATGGCCTCAATCTCTTCCCTGCCCATGGCCAGCAGGACGCTCTCAATCCGTTCGCGTGAGCAACTGCAGCGGAAGACGACCGGCTCCGGTTCAAATAGCCGGACATCATCTTCGTTGAACAGTCGGAGAAGGATTTCACCTGCTGGCAGTGTGAGCAGTTCGGTCGGGGTGATGGTTCCGGCCAGGGCGTTAATGCGATCAAAGTCTTCACGCTCACCGTGCTGCGCCGGCAGCGCCTGGATAAAGAGACCTGCGGCGGCCCCTTCAGCATCGGCTGCCAGCCAGAGGCGGGTTGGCAGCTGTTCCGACAGGTTGAAGTAGGCTTCTATAGAATCCGCCAGCGATGCACCTTCCAGCGCGACGATCCCCTGATAGGGTTCGTTTCCTTCGTTCTGCACGGTGAGAACCATGCGCCCTTCACCGAAAAGCTGCGCCAAACTGTCGCCATGCACATCCCCCTGCCAGTGAGCCAAGCCGCGGATACTGCGGGTATGGGTGGCTTGGGCGACCAGTGTATTGATCGGCCCTTTGCCCTGAATCTGGACAATCAGGGCGCCCTGAAACTTGATGGTTCCGGATAACAGAATGGAGGCCGCAAGGGCCTGACCCAGTTGCGCGGCCACCACAGGGGGATAGTCCTTGTTGGCGCGAATGGCCTGCCAACTGTCATCCAGGCGGACGATTTCGCCTCGAATGCCCATATTTTCGAAGATGAAGCGCTGGAAACTGTCGTGCATGATCGTGGACAAGGTGTGTGCGGTTGCACAGTTTACCCTACATCCTCCCGGAGAAGTCCGAGACTACTCGGTGGCTTGCCGGGCTAATTCCGTGATGCGATCCCAGCGTTTGTCGCGCACGACATCCACCGGTGCCAGCCAGGAGCCACCGACACAGGCAACGTTGCTCAAGGCCAGGTAGGCTTTGTAGTTGTCGAGTGAGATACCGCCGGTCGGGCAGAACGTGACTTGCGGTATCGGGCCGGCAATAGCCCTCAGCATGGGGATCCCACCTGCGGCCTCTGCAGGAAAGAACTTGAAGCAATCGAGCCCGTACTCCATGCCCTGCATCAGTTCGGAAATGGTGGCGATGCCAGGGATCAGCGGTGTGCCGCTGGCCGCTGCCGCGCTCAACAGGCGCGGCGTCAGTCCGGGGCTGATTGCGAACAGGGCGCCGGCGTCGGTGGCGGCGGCGAGCTGGTCAGGCGTGATGACGGTGCCGGCGCCAACGATGGCATCCTTCACGTGATCAGCAATCAGTCGGATCGCCTCCAGTGCGACGGGGGTGCGCAGGGTGATTTCCAGCACCCGTATGCCGCCCGCTACCAGGGCTTGGGCGAGGGGCACGGCGTCCTCAAGCGTCTGGATCACCATTACCGGCACTACCGGGCCGGCGTGAAGGATATCCCGGGAGGTCAGCCGGGTACGGGTATCAGTTAAGGGCTTACTGGTGGGTGCGGTCATGGGCGTGGCTTATCCAGAGGGTCAGGTGTCAGTCAATGATGAATAGGTTGCTGGCGCCGGTTTCGGCCGTCGTGGCACCGAGGCGGAAACCTCCGAATAATTCGCGTCCCATGCCGATATGGTGATTATCGGCCGAACTTTCATCCGCTATGCGGCCATTGAACTCTGTTTCATCGACCAGCACGTTAACGACGCCGGTCTTGATGTTGAGATGAATGATATCGCCGTTGCGCACCTTAGCCAGTGGCCCGCCGTTGATGCACTCGGGGTACATATGGATGGCCGAGGGCACCTTCCCGGAAGCGCCTGACATGCGCCCATCGGTTAGCAGGGCCACCTTGTAGCCTTTGTCCTGAAGCAGGCCAAGGGCCGGCGTGAGTTTGTGCAGTTCGGGCATGCCATTGGAGCGCGGGCCCTGGAAACGGATGACGGCGACGAAATCCCTCTCCAGTTCACCTCTTCTGAAAGCGGCCATCAGTTCATCCTGATCATCAAACACCCTGGCAGGAGCCTCGACCACCTGATGATCTTCCGAGACAGCGGACACCTTGGAGATTCCTCGGCCAAGGTTACCGCGCATGAGGTGGATGCCGCCGCTATCGGCAAACGGCTGCTCGATGCGGGTAATAACGGCAGGGTCCAGTGATTCGGTCGGGCCCTCGGTCCAGCGCAACTCACCGGCCTCGTATTGCGGTACCTGGGTGTACTGGCTCATGCCCTGCTGGTCGCCTATGGTCAGAATGTCCGGGTGGAGCAGGCCATTCTCCAGCAGTTCCCGAATGATAACGGCCATGCCGCCGGCGTCCTGAAACTGATTCACATCGGCCGGCCCGTTCGGATAGATCTTGGCGATGAGTGGCACGACCTTCGAGAGGTTGTCGAAATCGTTCCAGGTGATGATCACTCCGGCCATGCGGGCGATGGCAACCAGATGCATGGTGTGATTGGTCGAGCCGCCGGTGGCCAGCAGGCCAATGATGGCATTGATGATGGCCTTTTCATTGATGACATGACCGATGGGTCGGTAATCCCCGCCGAGAGCGGTGAACTTGAGAACCTGGCGAGCAGCCTGGGCGGTCAGTGCATCGCGGAGATCGGTATAGGGGTTGACGAAGGAACTGCCCGGCAAGTGCAGGCCCATCATCTCCACCATCATCTGGTTGCTGTTGGCGGTGCCGTAAAACGTGCAGGTTCCCGGGCTGTGATAAGCCTTGGATTCTGACGCCAGCAATTCGGCCCGACTGATCTTTCCCTCCGCGAACTTTTGTCTGGCGCGCGATTTTTCCTTGTTGCTGATGCCGCTGGGCATGGGGCCGGCCGGAATGAAGACGGCCGGAAGATGACCGAAGGCCAGTGCACCCAGCAGTAGCCCGGGAACGATCTTGTCACAGACACCCAGGTAGAGCGCGCCATCGAACATGTTATGGCTCAGACTGACGGCCGTCGCCATGGCGATGACATCGCGGCTGAATAGCGACAATTCCATGCCGGGTTGACCTTGGGTGATGCCATCGCACATGGCCGGCACCCCGCCCGCAAACTGGGCCACGCCGCCCGCGGCCTTGATCGCAGCCTTGATGAGGGCAGGGGAGTCCTTGTAGGGCTCATGTGCCGAGAGCATGTCGTTATAAGAAGAGACGATGGCGATATTGGGGGTCACGCTACCGGCCAGTTCGGACTTCTCGGCAGCGCTGCAGACAGCGAAGCCATGAGCCAGGTTGCCGCAACCGAGCACCGAGCGGTTGGCCCCGGCGACTTGTGCTGAGGCGATGCGTTCAAGGTAGTGCTCGCGGGTTTTATGGCTGCGGTCTATGACATCGCGGGTTATTTTTTCGAGCTGAGGATGCATGCTTTAAGCCTTTGGTGAGTGAGGTCGGGTCAGTGTCCCCTGCGCCGTTGCCGGATCGCCTCGGGGAGCGCCAGGTTTCGGCCCGGGGTCGAGAGATGCGGAAGGGGGTGTGATGCCTCTTTGACCTGTGACGTGAAAGAAGCATGAAGCATGCCCATCAGCTGTAGACCCTGGCTTTGCCGGCCAACGCGTCGACTGGGGGATTGTAGGCGATGACTGCACCGTTTGCGTGGTTTGTGCGCACCAGATACTAACGGGCGGAGGTTAAGTCATGTGCCGAATGAGCCGCCAGCCTCTCCCCTGGCGGATGCCCGCCTTCTGCAGGGGGCGTCATGTGATGTGAGGCTCAGGCGGGCGACTATGGGGTCATTCTCCCGCTGGGTATGGTTCTTGTATGGTTTTGTGATAACGGCGTGCCGGCTGCCGTGGCAGCCGAATGGGTTATCGTCAAGGGTCTGTCCATCAATCCTGCTGCCCCTCGCAGGGAGCGTCTCCAGAGTCGTTTGCTATGTACAATCGTAAACATATTGAAATCGGTCATGCGTTTGGCGAGTGGGTCGTTCTGGAACCGATCAGCCGGTTGGGTGGCGATCAGCGCTATCTGTGCCAGTGCGCGTGCGGAGTCGAGCGGGTGTTGTCTGCCGATATGCTTGCTTCAGGTAAGGTACTTCATTGTGGTTGTATCAAAACCGCGGTACCCACGTCAGTCGCCCTCAAAAAACGGGCCCAAACCGGGCAGTCGGTCGAAGACTTTGATCTCATCAACAAGGGCTATTTGCCGCGGGCCGATCAACTGAGTCATGAGGGGGGCTCGCCGGCCTGGACACTGACCACGTTTGCGGAGGTGCTTGGCCTGAGCCGTGATGATCTGATCCTCTATATCAAGGGCTCGGGCAAACGGTTTGAGGATCGGAGCAGCGTGAGTTGAACCATTCAGCATCAATGGCCGGGACAGGCGACCTTTTGCAGGCTCCCCGCCCGGCAGACATCAGGGATAACTAATCGACATGACGTATTCGCCAGCCACTGATGATCTTGATCGCTATTTCCGGCAGGTGCGGGACATTATTCTCGACCGGCAGGACTGGGTCACCGGGCTTTTGCCTGCCAGTGTGGCAGTCACCTCGCATGGCAACTACACCGATGCCTGGGTGCGAGATAACGTTTACAGCTCCCTGGCGGCCTGGGGGCTCTCGCTTGCTTATCGCAAACAGCATCACAACACCGAGCGGGCTTATCTTCTTGAGCAGAGTGTCGTCAAGTTGATGCGGGGTCTGTTGACCGCCATGATGCGGCAGGTCGCCAAGGTCGAGCGTTTCAAACATAGTCAGGATCCGCAGGACGCACTGCACGCGAAATACAACACCCAAACCGGCGAGGTCGTGGTCGGCGACAGTGAATGGGGACACCTGCAGCTGGATGCGACCTCGCTGTTTTTGCTGATGCTGGCGCAAATGACTCGTTCCGGGCTCCGCATGGTATTCAGTATTGACGAAGTCAATGTTGTACAGAACCTGGTGCATTACATCAGTCGGGCCTACCGCACCCCGGATTACGGGATATGGGAGCGCGGTAACAAGCTCAACCACGGTCTGGCGGAGTTGAATGCGAGTTCCATTGGTATGGCCAAGGCCGCACTGGAGGCCATGTCCGGGTGCAACCTGTTTGGCAGGGAAGGGGGGCAGGCCGCGATCATTCATGTGGTCAGTGATGACATTGCCCGTACCCGCATCACGCTGAATGCGCTGTTGCCGCGAGAATCGATTTCGAAGGAGGTGGATGCCGCTCTTCTGAGTATTACCGGATTTCCCGCCTTCGCCATTGATGCTCCGGCCTTGCGCGCGAGAACCGAGCAACTCATCGTCCAGAAACTGCAAGGTCGCTATGGTTGCAAGCGCTTCCTACTGGATGGCCACCAGACGGTGATTGAAGATCCGCACCGGCTACATTACGAGCCCCATGAATTAAGGCAGTTTGCCGATATCGAATGTGAGTGGCCGCTCTTTTTCTGCTACCTGCTTTTGAATCATTTATTTGCAGGGTCTTCCGAGCAGGCGCGAGAGTATCGGCAACGGCTGGATGCCCTGTGTGTCGAGCGCGGGGGGCAGTGGTTGCTACCGGAGTTGTACCGGGTGCCCGAAGTCGCTATCACCGCCGAAAAACAGCAGCCCGGGAGTCAGGCGCGGGAGCCGAACGAGAATGTCCCTCTGGTCTGGGCGCAAAGTCTCTATGTCCTGGCGGCCCTGCTGCAGGATGGCCACATCAGCACGGAGGATATCGACCCGGTGGGGCGTCATCAGGTGCCTCGCCTGTTCCCCGATTCTCCCGTTCAGATTGCGCTGCTGGCCGAAGACGATCACGTCCAGGCCCGCTTGCTGGAGGAGGGTATCCCCGCGCAAACCATGACCGAGATTGCGCCCCTGCAAGTGCGGGATGCCAGTGAGCTGGCCGCAGCCTATACCCATGTGGGGCGCAATGACCGCATGGGTCTGACCGGTCGGCCTTTGCGTCAGTTACGCACCCTGTCGACCTCCAGGCTGTATGTTCTGGCCGGAGAGCCGCTGCTGTTCTTGCCGCAGTTTCTGAATCAGAAAGGGTTTTACATTGCGCTGGACAATCATCTGATTATCAGGCGCCTGAAGACTGAAATCGCCTACATCAGCCAGAACTGGGACAGTACCGAGCTGCCGCTGCTGGTGATCAACATTCAGCACAACATGCTGGTGGGACAGGATCGTGAAATTCTGTTGGACTTCATTCGCCAGCTCGGTCAGGGTGATGTCCAGGGTACGCCGGTCAGACTGGGGTTGTTGACCGAATCTGTCAGGTCGGCCGCTCATGAAAAAATTGGCTACCTGCATGATTTTCGCTTTTCGAAGGCCCGCTGGGAGCATCAGGAGCGGCCCTGTGCTTCGGTTCTGCCGGAGGATCAAGATGTCTCTCCCCGCACCATCGATGCCCTGCAGGTCTCGGCATGGGAAGCCAGTGACGATGCGACATTGGTACACGCCCTGACCCGGCAAGCGGGTCTCCTCGGGCAACTGGAAATCTTGAATCTTTTGCTGCAGCGCCACGGGATTGATTACGACACGGGCCTGGTGACGGCTGGCGGCGGTGTCTGCCGTGTGCGCGATTTGCTGGAGGAGGTGTATGCCCGTGCCGGTGACCGTCATGCCTGGTATCTGCTGCGCCGTTGCGCAGGCTTGCTGGGCAAATACGATATTGATCTGGAGCAGGCAGCCACCGAAATTCTGGTTCGCCAGCATAGCCTGACCGTGGGGCGGGCTTATAGCGGTAAGGCGACGTTGCGCCGCCCGACCGACTCCTGGCAAATTCTCTCCGCTATCCGAACCTTCAACTCCGAGGACGTGCGCCAGCAGATCATTATTCAGGAGTTGATCATCTATCTGGGCCTGCTCATCAAGCAAAACCCCGCCCTGTTTGCGGACATGAACACCATCCGCGTGGGTCATGTGCTGGACCTCATCATTGCCGGCCAGACGCGCAAGACCGGTGTGTCGCTGGATCAGGCCTTTGCCGATATTCTGGGCTTACCACCCCATCAGTTGGCCGAGCGCGTCAAGGAGACACTGATGGATTACAGCAATAGTGAAGATCAGCTCGGTCTGGTGGAAACTTTGCATTTCGAGGGACAGGAGCGCGAGCTGGCCGCCATGCGGTTTCGCAGCACCATGGATCCCGGGGACAGGGGGGGCGCGGAGGACTGGTTTGCCTGGCGCGAACAGCAGGGGAGTGTCGGCCGCGAAAGTGATAGCTTCTTCGCCGGACTGTGGCAGCTGCTGCATCACTGCAAGGGGCTGGTGGTCGGGGAAAAATACAACAGTCATCGCCACATCGACAGCGAGAGTGTTTTGTCGCAAATGACCGCCGGAGAGCGTAGTTTTCGTCTCTATGTCAATCATCTGTTGGACAAGGTCCAGTCGCCGGTCTACCGCCAGTTGAGCGTGGAAGCACTGCGGGCCCTGATTGTCATCGCCCGCGAGAACCCTGGGTTGTATATCAATGATGCACTGGTCATCGATATTCTGATCGGGCATGCGGTCCGGCTTAGCTGGCTGAAAACCCACCCGGCTCACGCCCATCATTATGACGATCAGGTGGCGCTGGCCTGGCAGGGCTTTTACCAATTGCCGCCGCACGAGGTGGCCAACGCCATCCTTGATGCGCTGATCCATCTGCTCAATACCCACACCCAAGAACCCCATTGAGGCATGACATGATACTGGCTGGAGATATTGGCGGAACCAAAACGGTATTGGCGCTCGTCGAAAAGGATGAAGAGAATCTGGTCATATCCAGGGAGGAAACTTACCCCAGTGGCGAGTTTGCCAGTTTCGATGCCTTACTCGATGTTTTTTTACCCGACCGGCAAGACATTACTTCTGCCTGCTTTGGGATTGCAGGGCCGGTCTTTAATCAGTGCTGTGTCACCACTAATCTACCCTGGCAAATGGATGGCAAGGCCCTGCAGGCGCGACTCGGCACTCCGAGGGTCAGACTGCTGAATGATCTGGAAGCGATGGCATTGGGTATGCTGCAGCTTGATGAGTCCGATGTACTGGATCTTAATCCCGATGCTGCCCCTCAGCCTGGCAACATCGCCGTCATTGCGGCAGGAACGGGTCTGGGGGAGGCGCTGCTCTACTGGGATGGGACGCAGCATCACGCCGTCGCGACCGAGGGGGGGCATGCCGACCTTGCGGCCGGTTCGCCCCAGCAAGATGCCCTGATCACCTATCTGCGGCAGCACTATCCGGACCATGTCAGTTACGAAAGGGTTGTGTCCGGCAATGGCTTCAGTTTGCTCTATGACTTTCTGGTTGATAGCGGCACAGTTCCGCCTTGCCCCGCTGTGCCGGCTCGGGCGAGTGCCGCTGGCGTCGATCGCAACGCTGTCATTTCACGGTTGGGGGTCAGCGATGAAGATGTCGCCTGTCGGGAAGCTGTGCGCCTGTTTGTGGAGATCTATGCGGCCGAGGCGGGTAATCTCGCTTTGAAAACCCTATCGGTCGGTGGGGTCTACATCGGGGGGGGGATAGGGCCGAAAATCAGGCCCATGCTGGAAACCGGTGCCTTCATGCAGGCCTTTGCTGCCAAAGGGCGTTTCCGGTCGTTGCTGGCACGGATGCCGGTAAGGCTGGCCCTAAATCCACGCACCCCATTGCTGGGAGCGATCCATTACCGGCATAGCTAGTGTCCGTCAGGAGACCTATTGCCCGTAGTGGTGAGCCGTCCGGGCAAAAGGGGGGACAGGTTTAGATCGTCTTGCGGCGGTCGTTGGGGACATCCCT
>JBILXN010000088.1:0-9236 GCA_044378425.1 Methylococcaceae bacterium | reverse complement strand
TTGAACACGCGTGAAGAAGACTTTCTCGTCGGGGCGGTCGGCCACCTGGTTGTCGGCGGTTACCGCGCCGCCGGTAAAGGCGGTTTGCTCGTAGTTGCCCTGAATCTTGACATTGGAATTGAGGAACCAGTTGACCCCGAGTCCCCAGGTCTGGGCGTGCTGAACCGAACTGCGCGGATCGGAGAACAGGTAGACAGGATTAGCTGCCGTGCCGTAGTTGGCGAAGGTGTCACGGTCAATGTCCAGCTCGTGCCAGCGGAATGCGATTTGCCAGGCGCCCCATTTGCCTTCGAAGGGGTTAAAGGGTTCCCGTGGCTTAACCGCCCAGTAGGTGTTTTCTTCCCCCGTCAGAACATAGGAGGCAGCGACCTGCCAAGCCAGGTTGGTCTGGCTTTTCTGTTTGGCAATCGTCGGCGCGGTGGTCGTGGTGTTGACAGTGGTCACCCGGGTACCGGGCGTTTGCCCGCCCGTCGCAGTATTGACGGTGGCGTTAGTATCGGTTGCTACAGTAGTGGTGGTCGTGGTGCTTTGGTTTGCGGCCAGACCCTGGGTGGAGGAGGTCCAGTCCGCCAGAATGCCAAAGGGGCCGTAATACCAGTAACCCTGCGGTGCGAAGTGGTACTGGCTGCCATTGAGGAAGGCACCCGAGTAGGTCGTGGTAGTCGACTGGGTCGTCACCACTCTGGGATTACTGATGCTGGCGCCTGATCCTGTAATGGCTGCAATCGTTTGGGTGGTATCCGTGTTTGCGGTACTGGGTACCGTTTGACCGCTGGCGTAGGTGAGAATCTGGTTTTGACCCTGTGACGTCAGGGCAGCGATAGGCGTGCTGCCGTTCTGGCCATCCCAGTTGGTGTAGTTGCCGGCAAAACCGATGCCGAGACGTTCAATCGGTTCGAAATCGACATGGCGGAACGGATGGGCAAAGATGCGGCCCGTAAAGTCCTTGTTGTCGAAGTTGGTGGTATCGGAGTTCTGGACGGCCTGATTGTCCTGGCTGCCATTAAAAACACCCAGTTGGTAGGAGAACAATTCCTGAGTGTGGTTGATATTGGAAACGTATTTGGTTTCGAAACCCGGCCCTTCAATTTCGCCATGCAGCATGGCGCCAATCTGCCGATTGGGCGCCAACTGGGTCGGATAGGCGCGTTCGTTGAACAGCAGATTGGGGGCATTCTGCTGGCGTTCGAGGTCCAGCGGTCCTTTCATCTTGCCCACCGCCAGGCTGGCGGATTGCCAGTAGTGAAAGTCGGTCCAGGCATCAAACAGGCGGGTCTGACCACCGCCAAAATCAGGCGCGATCAGGAAGTCGGTCCACTTGCCCAAGGTTCCACCAAATTGCAGACGCGCTCGGCGGATCAGAAATTTGTCGGAGCCGAGACCCGAGGCCGAATCGAAGGGATTGGGCGCACCATCAGCACCCAGGGTAGGATTCCAGCCTATACCCTCGCCGGCGGGTAAGGTGTCCTGCAAGAAGGTATTGGTATCAGCCTGCAGGAAGCCACGCAGGCGAAGTTGCCACTCACCATCGGCAGTGCCGATTTTGAAACCATTCGGGCCGGCATCGACCTTGGCAGCACTCTGGCGATTTTTGTCGGCGACTTCCTTTTCGACTTCAAGCTTGCGCTCGAGCAGCTTTATCTTGGTATCAAGTGCCTTTACTTCAATTTGGCTGGCCGGTTTGGTAAGCGGTTCTGAAGTGATGCTGGCGACAGATGCCGCTGACTGGGGCACATGCTTTTGCGCATGGCTCTGTTCTTTCCTCAGTCTGATATTTTCGGATTCCGACGCCTCAAGCCGTTGCTCGAGTTTTTCGATAATTGTTTCCAGACGTTCCAGGCGTTGGCTTTCGGTAAGTGCCAGCGCTGGCTGGGCGATGCTGAGTGACAGCGAGCTTGCCCCCGCAGTAACGATTGTTGACCATCGATGATTCATGATGATAGACCCCTGAATATTGCCATGTTGCTGAAATGGCGCTTCCGGTGGTCCGGTGGGTTCGCCTTTTTTAAGAGTGATCGGCCTCCCTGAGTCGGGTTGGCGGTTGATTTAGGGTGTCAGGTTCGCTACCGAGTCTGGACAGGATAGATTCAGGCGCTGCTTTTCCCTGCGCTCAATCTGAACAATCCGCCCCTCGTGGACGGTGATCTCGACAGAACCAAATTTCAGTCCGGCCAGCGCCGCCATGATGCTCTGTGCCACCGGATGGCTTTCATCGCCGCCCTGCGCTGAAGATGAGTCGAATGTCATGTCAGAGATCCGTTATATCCTTACCCCAAAGTCGGACGCTCCGCTGGGCGCCTGACGTGCGATGCATGCTACCAACGGTTTTTTTGATCTAAAAAGACTTCTTTGGAAGATGCTTATTCACGAATCGAATAAGATGCACAGCATGATGGCAGGGTTGGCGTCGCAGACGTAAGTCCACTGGAACCGCTGCACTGACCTTGAGGGAGAGGCTTTGGTAACATCGCGCCGATGCAATGCAATCGGACTGCCAGCGCCCAGATTCACTACTCGGGATGATTGATTCAATGCCACAAACACAATGATTTTGCAGTTTTATCAGCATCGCTGGGTGTTCTTGTGCTGGCTGATCTGGCTGGCAATGCAGGCGTTTCCTCAACCTTTCATGTTGGGGGAGGTGGCTCCCGTCACCTTGGCTGTTGCCCTGATTCTGCTGTTCATGGTGATGCTGGGTTGCATATTCACCGTGGTACGTCACGCCGATGCGCTAGCCGAAAGACTGGGTGAGCCCTACGGAACACTGGTGCTGACGCTCTCCGCGACAGCTATTGAGGTGAGCCTGTTGCTGATGGTCATGATGGGGGGTGAACAGAATCCCACCCTGCTCAGGGATACGGTATTCGCGACCCTGATGGTCGTGCTCAACGGCATGGTCGGTACCAGCCTGGTTGCGGGTGGGTGGAGACATCTGGAGCAGGGTTTCAACCTCAAGGGTGCGCTGGCCTTTCTGCAACTGATTACCCCGTTGTCGCTGCTGATGCTGGTGTTACCCAACTACACCGTTTCACTCCCTGGCCCCAGGCTTTCCATTGATCAGGAAATCTTTATGGGGGCGATGTGTGTGGTTGTTTATGCGATCTTCCTGCTGTTGCAAACCGGGCGACATCGCTCCCACTTCACGCTCAAGGCTGCCTCTCTGGCAGATGGTGGAGGGGCAACAGCGGTGGCCGGCACTGACAACAGCAAGGACCCAAAGGCGTCGTCCACGCTGCTGTTGTCGTGCGGTGGTTTGCTTTTTTCCTTGCTCCCCATAGTGCTACTCTCCGAGCATCTCGGCGCCATCATTGACTACGGGATTGATGAATTGAAATTGTCCCCGTCTCTGGGCGGACTTATCGTGACCGCACTGGTTTTGGCGCCGGAGGGCGTTGGCGCCTACCGCGCGGCTGTGGCCAACCGGATGCAGCGTGCGGTCAATATCTGCCTGGGCTCTGCCTTGTCGACCATCGCCCTGACCATCCCTGCCGTGCTGATTGCGACCGCAAGCATGGGGCACTCCCTGGTCATTGGTCTGACTCAGGTGGAATCAACCTTGCTGTATGCCACGCTGATGGTGTCGCTTATCACATTCATCAGTGGCCGCTCCAATCTTTTACAGGGCACGGTTCACCTGATGTTATTCGTGTCTTATCTGTTCTTTATCATCAAGCCCTGAACCGTCGGATAGGCTCAGTGGAGGTGTCGGTACCAGCCCCGTATCGGCGATCGCGGAGCGTCTGATATGACGTTGGCAATGTGAGGCGTTTACTCACCGGCTCCCATCAGTATGTCAGTGTTACCCCGCCATAGCCCGCAAGCCGGGTGGTGCCATAACCGTAAACTTCCTGATATTCCTTATTGAAAAGATTGTCGATGCGCGCAAACAACTTGATGTTGTCACTGAGGGTATAGCTACCCGCCACGTTGGCAATCGCATACGCAGGTATGCGTGAGCCTAGAACACCCTGCTTTTCACCTACGGCGACGACGATCACATTAAGGTCGGCTTTTTCAAGAAAACGATAGTGGGCCTCAAAGTTACCCTTATCTGTCGGGCGGTAAATCAGTTGGGTACCGGTCTCAAGATCAAGGGTATGGTCATAGGTATAGTTTCCCCGAAGTGTAAGGTCTTCAAGGGGATTCACCTGAATGAACGCTTCGACTCCCTCAGCTGTTGCGGTATTGATGTTCTGGGCGATCCATAGCGGTGGCGCGGCCTGTATTAAATTGCTGAATCGGTTGGAAAAATAACTCGCTCCGAATTGTAGCGACTGGTTCAGAAAACCCTGCTCGAAACCGACATCCCAGTTGGTGCTGGTTTCTGGCGCCAGATTCAGGTTGCCATAGAAGGGGGCATACAGCTCATAAAGGGTAGGCACTTTGTAGCCCGTACCATAGTTGCCCTTCAGTTTGGTGCCGGTTTCATTAATGAGAACAGCCTCGGTCATACTCCAGGTCACTTTGCTGCCGACCAGGTTATTATCGGCATAACGCACGGCAGCGGTAGTAAAGGAACGCTCAAACAGCGTGAACTGATCGGAAAGGTAATAACCTTGAGTGTTATAGCTTCTTGAACCTATGCCCTCGCTCTGGTTTTCAAGAGTATCCGCTTCATCCTCAAGGCCAAGAGTAAGCGTGTTAGCCTTGTCGATGTGCAGAATATTCTGCCAATCCCCTTTTATTTTAGTGCCGGTATAGGCACCGGTCAGACTGTAAGGCAGGTTCGGATCCCAGTTCCTGTAGTCTCGCTCAATTTGACTGTATCCCAAGCCAAGCGTCTGCTCCCACCGATCATCCAGCAGTCTGAAGTGAGAAAAACCACGCGTGTAGAGTTCGCTGGTAGTACCCGTATAGTTGAGCGCATCGACCGGAGCGTTGGGGTGTGCACTGTTGCCGCTTCCCATCATGTAATCCAGGGCGCTTTTGCCGTGGTTGTAGCGCAGATTGACACCGAAATCGAGATCATCAAGTGCCGTGTATCCGGCACGGCCATCAAAGGTGGTATTCCGGTACCAGTCTTTCTCCGGGTTTCCCCATAAATAATCAGCGGCTGAATACCCATGTGTCTGGGTTTCACTGGTGGCGACGTTGTAATTGAAACGTTCTATAGCCCCCGATGCCGTACCCAGAACCTTGAAGGTGTCATAACTGCCGCCCTGTGCCGACAGCGATACCTTGGGTTTGTCCTTGCCTTTTTTGGTAATGATGTTGATGACGCCACCTATTGCATCTGAGCCATAGATCGCACTTTCGCCGCCCCGCAGGACCTCTATCCGCTCAATGTTATCGACGGTGAGGTTGGCGAAATCAAAGGCCCCAACCGGTGAAGACGGATCATTCATTTCGACCATGTCGATCAGTACCAGCGTCTGACCGGCGCCGGCACCCCGCGTATAGACCGAGGTCATGCGGCCGGGGCCGCCACTGTTGAGAATGTCGAGGCCAGGCACCAGCCGCAGTGCATCGGCAACACTGAGTACCTGGCGTTTCTGGATTTCTTCAGCCGTGATGACGGATAGGGAGGCGCCCGATTCGCGCGCCGATGATTCGGCCCGAGTGGCTGTGACGATCGTGGTTTCCAATTCAGGCACCGCGTCTTCGCCCGCCTGTGTAACGCTAGCGTGGGCCGTGAGTATCAGGGCCAGAGCACTTTTCGATGTGGATTTCATAAGTGATGCAACTCTTCAGATTAAGCCGGGCACACCCGCGCGGCTGGAAAAGAAGTTGCAGAGGCAAACGGATCGGCAGAATCGGCAAGACCTGCCAGATACAGCATCGAATCCGGCGTCGCCCTCCGCAACGTTCGGTCAGTCGCCTCGGGGCCGGTATCCGGGCTCATCGGCAGCTGTAAAGCCAGACCTGACGCCTTCCCATGCCAAAGCACAGTGGCTGAATGTCAGGTGTTAACCGATTTACCGTTGCGGGGGCAGCGCCGGGTTTGGACCTGTGTCCTCACCGGCTTCCCGTTTAACCCGAGCGTGAACAACACCCCGGGCACCTCGAAAGCAGCGACAGGGTAACAGAAAAGTGACCGCTGTTCAGGTATACCGAAGGTGTGCCGATTTTGGGCCTGCATTCACAGGCCAATTTGAATGCCGCATCCTTAGAGCCTTGGTGGGCGAAGTAGATGGCTATTCCAGAGGTCAATGGTGAAGTGGCGCGAGCGCCGATCAGCCATTGATGGGGGCCAGACACGCCGTCTTCGTGGGTCGGCGGATAGGTCGTTCCTGATGGTGCTGCGCTGTTTCTGTGGTCATCGTGGATAGGGCGGTAAAGTCCCCCTTTCGAGATGGGAGGGGGTGTTCCTGCATGCGTCTTGGATAGTAGCCCTGATCGACACGACTGGTGTACCGCGCGCTGGAAGGGGACTCGCACCGCCTTGGTGATGCCTACGATCGCAACAGCAAGCGAGCGCGGAAACGTAAAGAGAAGGATCCGGCAGTAGGTGAGCTGCTATCGCCCTGGAGGCGCTACGCGAATAGATCTGTGAACGTCACCCCGCCGCGTCTTGCCTCAGTTCAGGACAGATGGTGGACCAGCCGGCTGGCCTGATTGATCCCGTTGCAACTCCCGCATTTTCATCAGTGCGTAAAGGGTAGTCAGATGCGGAATTTTAACCCCGGTGCGTAAGCCAGCACGTAGGGTATTGCCAAGAATCGCCTCAGTTTCCATCGGTCGATTGGCCTCAAAATCCAGCAGCATGCTAGTCTTGTAGGGAGGCATCTTGTAGGTGCTCTCAATCTGCTGGTCAATGATTCCTTCGGGTAGGGCGTGACCTACTGCGAGTGCGATATGGCAGACTTCGGTCATTAGTGCGCGAACCAGTGGCTCCTGAGTACTCAGGATATCGTTGGTACTGAGTCCACCCGATAACACCGAGAGTGGATTAAAGGCGACATTCCATACACATTTCTGCCAACGCGCGGTAACAATGTCATTGCTGGCGGCACAGCCGATACCGGATGTTGTGAACATTTCGGCAAGCATTTCGGCCGCGCTGGATTGACCCACCGGATAGTGTCCGAGTACGAGTCTGCCATAAGCTTGATGCCGTACTTTGCCGGGTGCCGTGCGAGTGACACAAATAAATGCGAGGCCGCTGATAATCTCATTGTCAGGAAAGGCCCTCACCATTTCCTCCTCGATTTCGACCCCATTCGAGATCAGCACGATTTTGGTGTTTTCTCCGATCGCGTCGCGGATTAAGCCAGCGCGATCAGCACCCTCGACAACCTTGATACAAAGCAGTATGAAGTCAGGTTTTTCGCTCAGTGCGGAGGCTTGCCGAACGACCTGTGAGGGCTTGAAATGCCAGTTGCCCAGTTTGGTGTCGCTCGTGATGTCGATACCGTGAGCGTTAACCTGGGCATAGTCGGCGCGTGCCAGTACCGAAACGCTGGCCCCCGCCTTGGCCAAGAGTGATCCATAGAAACTTCCGATCGCGCCGGTGCCTATGATGAGCACGTTCATGCTATGTCTCCGCTGATGATGTCCGGTGTTGACCCCTCATCGGAGCCCACGACACACCCGCAGGCAGGTTTCAGAATTTCCATGGGTTTACCTGATTGGGCTGGGGATTGTTCTGGGGTGCGCAGGGATAGGCTTGCGACAAGGCCTTGCCTATCACCACATCTGCGCTGGTCTGGGCCTCTTCAGGATGCGCGGCGAGGTACTTCATGACAAGCGCAACGCCTTGCGCCTTGTCGAGACCGTCGGGGGGGCAAAACACCAGTCCATTGGTGGCATCACCGACACCGCCTATGTAACCATCACACACGCCTGCAGAGTAGGCGTTTTCGGTCGCTACCCGCGCATTCTTGCTACTTTGGCGGGTATCGCACTGAGTTTTAAGTTCACTGCCTGTTTTCCCGATGCTCGGGGTTGGGGTCAGTGATGCCAGTAAAAGAATAGGGAAAATGTTATTTATTTTCATGGTGGTACGTTCGTTAAGCGAGATACCGCAAGCATAAGCACCATTCAGGCGCTATCCTCAAGCCGTGACTTGACGAATGGCACGGTGAGCCGCCGCTGTGCTGCCAGCGAAGCTCGATCAAGTTGTTCAAGCAAGCGAATCAGGGCTGGCAACTCGCGCTGCTGACGAGAGATCAGGTATCGGCTGACCGGCGCGGGTAGTTCCAGCCCCAGGCTGCGCGCTTTTATTTCCAATGCCGCTACCTTATCCGCATCAGACAGCGGCAGTATGCGCAACACCAGACCCCAACTCAGACGGCTGTTAAGGTCGGCAAGGCTGATGGCAATCTGACCGGGTGGGGCGTGTGCCGTTATTATCAGCCTGCCCTGACGCTCACGAAGTTGGTTGAATAGCGTGAACAGGGCGTACTCCCAGTCGGGATTACCCGCCACCTGATCCAGATCATCAATGCAGACGATATCCTGTTCATCGGCACCCTCAAGGATCACCGGCCCATAGTGATGTAACTGGGTCAGAGGCAAGTAGCCGACCGACAGACCATGGCGAGAGGCCCTGTGACAACTGGCATTCAGTAAATGGGATTTGCCACAGCCCGTTTCGCCCCATAAATAAATTAAAGGCTCACCCTCCGCCTGGGTACAGCGCTTAAGGTGACCCACCAATTCGGCATTTGGCCCCGGCTGAAACTGTTCGAACTCCAGTGTCGGATTAAAACTCAAGGGAAGGACGAGTTGTTCTGCCATGATGCCGATGCGGAGTAGGGCGTAATAGAGGTGCTCAGCAGAGAGGGCTGTCTTTCAAGGCCAGGGCCGCATGGGCCAGACGCGTGCCAAGCACCCGGCAGACTTGCCGCTCCTCATTGGTAAGACCCGCATCACCGTTGCCGGTGTGGCGACTTGGGCCGTAGGGGGTGCCACCGCTGGTGGTCTTGCTCAATGCCTTTTCGGTGCTGGGGATACCGATGAGTAACATGCCATGATGAAGCAGGGGTAGCATCATGGTAAGCAGGGTTGCTTCCTGCCCCCCGTGCATCGATGATGTTGAGGTGAATACGCCTGCGGGCTTGCCAGACAGGGCGCCTGAAAACCATAAGCTGCTGGTGTTATCAATAAAGTATTTTAGAGGCGCAGCCATATTGCCAAAATGAGTCGGGCTACCTAGGGCCAGTCCGGCGCACTGACGCAGGTCGTCCGGCGTCGCATAAGGCGCACCTTCAGCGGGTATCGTGTCTTGGGTTGCGGCGCATACAGGGGACACTTCAGGCACGGTACGTATTTTGGCAGTAACACCGGATACTTCC
>JBILXN010000258.1:0-2636 GCA_044378425.1 Methylococcaceae bacterium | reverse complement strand
GCTGACAGCCTGGCATGACGATGGCGTCAGCTAGCGGAAACAACGGCAGTGTCGGCGGTAATGTCTCGAATGAAACGCTAAAGAAGTCAGATGACATGATGATCCCGAGTAAGTGATAGCAAGGCACCGAGTCGCACAGCCGTCCGATAAAACAGCCGCCGGCCACCCGGTCAGTGATAGGCCTTACCGCCGACTATGCCGGCGGCTGGATGAGGCTTTTGCCGTGTGTTTGTGACGTGAGGCAGCGCCATGGACAGACGGTGCATGCCGATGAGAGACCCGGTGAGCACCCGCCCCATGGTGCGCATAATGGGATGCGCGGGCGGCACGATGGCTGTGCCTTGAGTCATGTCGCCCGCCATGGCCATAGTGGGCGTGGTGGCTGCGATAACTGTGGCGGCCATGACGCCTGCCGCGGGTGTAATGCCGCCCCGACCGGTGACGGCTGTAGTGGACGCGGGGCGTGTCGCTATCGGAAGCATAGGCGGGCGTCCGGCTTCGACCGGAATAATCAGGCAACGGATCGTCACCCCGATCCAGCCGACGCTGCTTGGCCCAGCTGCGCAACTCCTCGACGCTGGAGCGCCCGCCGCCACCGCCGGCATCCTCCTCTTCGTCATCCTCGTCCTCCTCACCCTCGGCCAGCAACAGGGCACCGCCCCAGGACTCGCGGGCCTTGAGCGGCTCGGCCGCACCCAGCACTGTAAGCAGTGCACATAACAAGGCAATTAGCCTGACATTCACGTGTAATACTCCTGCCTTGCAAGAAATGGAGACCCTGCTGCCCTCGGCGCGGCGCGGTTGAAGGCACTCATTAAACCCTAATTCATCCAGATTTTGTTATCCCGCCAAGGCGTCTGCCGATTCAGTCGGGGCCTTACACCCGCCCCTCAGCGCGGCAACGCCGGTACCAGCCTCAACGCGTGTTCGACTGCGCCGGGCAGAAACGGCAGCGGCTCGCCCTGCTGCCAGGCCGGGTGCTGGTCGCGATAATGGGGTGAAAGCGGATGCCCCGACTGGCCGCCGGGCATGTGCAAAATCGCGTCCTCCAGATGATCCGGCGCCACCACCATCCGCTGACTGGCCCCATGCTGCCCCTGCAGCACCTTGACGCAAAAGCCATTACAGGCGCCGGGCGCTGGCGTCATGTCCAGCCAGCCGGCGGCCAGCGCATGGCTCTGACTGAAGGGGTGTTGAATCTTGACGGTATTAACCTTTTCCCACGGCAATTCGGCGAGTGATCGCACCTGATGTTCGGTTTTGAGGTCCTTGAGGCTTTGGCGGAGCGTGTCCAGCAAAAAACCAGACCAGCCGGCCGGATGCGGCTGGGGCAGGGTTTCCGGCACCTGCGCCGACAACCAGGTGCGCAGGGGTGTTTCCTGTTCGCGCCAACGATAGGCAAAGGTGGGCTCGCTGCGCGCGCATTCTGCCAATAATGGCGAAAACAGGGCTCTGGCCAGATCACTGCGCCAGCGTACCAGCAGGGCGATGCCGGTACTGTCAGGATCAAGCCGTCCATTCCAGCCCCGGATGACCCGCTCGGCATCGATGAGTTCAGGATCGGCGCGACGGTCATCCTGATCAAGGAGTGTCAGGGCCAGAGTGCGGTAGAACTCGTGAAATTCGCTGCGGGTGTCGAGCTGTATCTCCAGCATGTCCCGCTCGTTCAGCTGCGTCCTGGCAGCGAGCCTTTCCCGAATCCGGTAGGCCCTGTAGCCATTGGAAAAGCCATGGCTGATGATGTGGGGGTAGTCTTTGCCCAGTGTGCGATTGTTGGCGGTGGCGATATAACCTTCAGGGGGGTCGATCAGTCTGGGCAGTTGCGCTGCCGCGATGTAACCGCGCCAACCGCGCGTGCCGTCAGCCCAGGATTGCTGGCTGCTGCCATCGAAGCCCTGCCGCAAGGGGAAAAATCCGGCATAGGTCCAGCCTATACGGCCATGGTCATCGGCCAGCACGACATTTTGCGGTGGAATCCCGACCCGGTTCATCAGGTCGAGACCCTGTTCCAGCGTTTCGGCCTCGGCCATATCCAGCAGCGTCAGATTGACCGCCGAGGGGTCCAGCGCCGTCCAGTGCAGGGCAATACTCTGGCCTAGCAAGGGCTGCGGCGAGACCGGTCCCCACAGGGTGCTGCGGGTTTCGATGCTGACGTCCTCGCCGTTCTTCACCCTGATGATTTCTCGGCGGCTGTCGAAGGCCCGCCAGCCGTTGGGTGTCAGGTATTCGGAGGGATTGGCGGGATTGAGGGTGAGCCGGACAAGATCCAGCAGGTCGCCGTCAATGTTGGTAAATCCCCAGGCAAGATGACCGTTACTGCCGACCACCACCAGCGGCAACCCCGGCAGGGTGATACCACTGAGCGCCTTGCTGTCAAACCGCAGACGGGCGCGGTACCAGGTATTGGGTACGCCGAGCGGCAGGTGCATGTCATCGGCCACAATGGCGCGGCCATCGGCTGTTTTGCTGCCGTTTACGGCCCAGTTATTGGACCCGGTCGAGGGGGGTTCCGGCGCCACCAGGGCCTGGGCCAGCGGCCTGTCGGGCCGGGTGTCCAGCAATTTGCCCACGGCTTTGGCAGGAATCGGCGTGGCTGGCTTGCGCGAGTCTGGCCCACCCGTCAGGGTATGGGCATA
>JBILXN010000087.1:0-9359 GCA_044378425.1 Methylococcaceae bacterium | reverse complement strand
TGGGGTTTCGTTAGATACTGTAAGGTTCGCGCAACCCCGCCGCCACACCATGGCACACCCGCCCGATGGCACCTTAAAAATGGGGGCAGATCAGGCAGAAACCCATTAGCGCCGGTAAGTTAGCGCATTCCCTGCTATTTGATCGCCACACCCTCACCCACTCAGGTGCCTCAGAGGCATTGCAGGGCTGTATCTTTCACGCAACAAGCCCGATCACGGCGCTCCCGGGCGTACCATCGCGTCTCACGCATTCGCCAAGGTTACGACGACCCGCACAACACTCACCCTGTCGCCCAACTCCCCATCCGGCGCCTCATTTGCAGCAAAAAAACAATCCCCCACACGTCAGTCCAAGCACATTAAACACTTGACGACCTACCAACCGGGACTTGATGCGGCCGCAGTTCATTTCGCCTGAAATACAACGCTGCATTGGTCCCAAGAAACCCTGTCACTCCTGAACCAGCGGAAACGCTCGCCGCTAGCGCGCTCATTTTCAGCATAAACTACGCATCTACCGTCTAACGACTGGAAGACAGGGCTATAAGAGGAGCACACAGTACCCTGTGGCTCAACGCGAAACCCCCTTATATAAACTCGGCATCATTACTTCCCTCTTGACTTCCCTCTTGAATACCCGCCATTCAAAATGAATCCAATCCCCTCCAGAACTGCTAAAGTGAGGCCCGATACGGCACCCCCTTGCCGCAAGCAGCACGTGGAGCCGCCCCCGCTAAATCACCCGGTCAACACGGTCATGCATTCACCCAGCGCTCCCCAGCCAATCCACCTTCAGTGCCGCCGGCCGCCGGGCATGCGGGCACACCCCGCCCGCACACCCTGGTGGTTTCATGTTATTAGCCTGCTACTGGTGATGGTTGCAGGCAATGCCCTCGCCGATGCTGGCGTCATTGATCTGCGAGGACTGGATGGACTGCGGTCAACGGTATCGGTTTTGAGGGACTCATCAGGGCAAGCAGGCCTTAAGGACGTCACTTCTGGCGCCATGAGCCAGAAATTTGGCCCTTTGGATCAAAATCTGAGGGTGGGCCATGACGATGCGGCATGGTGGTTCAAAATCAAACTTGATGTACCGGAGCCACTGGTAGGGCAAAAGGCATTTCTACTCGTGATGCCGGCCGATCTGGACGATGTCCGCTTTTATACTCCCGACGAACAAGAGCAACTCAGCGGCATCAGCCGGCCATTCTCGGTACGGAAGTTACCCAACTTATTCCCCGTTCTCTCCATCACACTCACTGGTACCCATGTCGAGTGTTTTGTACGCATCCAGAACAGTGGCGCCATGGCCCTGCATTACCTGTTGCTGTCGGAACCTGCCTTTCGCCGGACCGGTCAGGTATATCACTTCGTGTTTGGTGTCTCTTACGGCATTTTGCTGATCGTCCTGGTGATGAGTGCCCTTAACTGGTTATGGGCGGGGGCAGCCATTTATGGCCGCTATGTTCTGCTGGTGTCGATGACCGCTCTGACCTCGCTCACCACTCAGGGCTACACCTCTGGCTACTTGCTCCCCGAACATCCCGGGTGGGTGGTGGTGCTGGATAACGCCATGCCCACTCTTCTTGCCTGCGCCGCGATCTTTTTCTCCTTTTCCTTGTTGCGCATGGAGGAGCACTACCCTCGCTTCACGCGGCTGTGGCGCTGGTTTGCCCTGGGACTTCTCGTCTGCGCCGGTCTGGCGGCTACACCCTACGCCCGGATTGGGACAGATATCTCTTTGCTGGCATTCCTGACGTATGGCCTCTGCTCTACCGGAATCAGCCTGACTTTGTTCCTTCGTGATCGCAACCTCGGCAATACCCTCAATTTTCTAGGCTATCTGATCTTTGTCATCCTGCTATCCATCACTGATATGACCTCTCTCGGCTGGCTCAGCGCTACGCCGTGGACGCTGCATAGCTGGCTGATCGGTACTTTGGTGAACCTGCTGCTGATGCTGGCGGCTATGGCTTACCGCATACGTCAACTGCAATTGACCTCCTGGCATCACGAGATGGCACTTGCACTTGCGCGCACCCAGATTAAGGAAGAACGTAAACGCGGTGAGGAACTGCGTCTGTTCATAGCAATGCTGGGACACGAGTTGGGCACCCCCATCGCGGTCATCGATTCCAGCCTGCAATGTTTGACAATAAACAGTGGGGCAACAGAGAGCGACTCGGCAAAGTGGCTGGATAATATCCGCTCGTCCGTCAAACGAATGGACAACCTGGTGAGGGATTCCCTGTCACGGGAACGCGTTGATTCGGGGGGGTGGGACTTACGCAGAACGACCCTGTCGGCCAGTGATCTTGCGGATGCAGCCCTCTCTGATTACAGGCTTGATTTGCCCCTGTCAGGCTTCGCCAAACTACCCTTTCAGGTCGGTGGAGTATCTGCCGAACTCTCGATCGAGATTCCCGAAACCACGCTGACGTGTCGCGGCGACATCTACTTGCTGCATCGGGCGGTCCATAATCTTCTGGATAATGCGAGCAAGTACGCCGATGCGGGTATCCCTGTTCGACTTTCAATAGAAAGATCCAGCGATAATCGCTGGATGCGCATAAGCGTAGAAAATGAGGGTACCGAGATTCCTGAGTCTGTCCTTCCGCGTCTGTTCGAGAAGTATTTCCGCTATGGTGACCGGACAAATGTAGCCGGCGCAGGCTTGGGTTTGTATCTGGTCAGGCAGGTTGCCGAACTTCATGGTGGGCAAGCAACCGCCATGACCCTACCCGGCCAGAAACTGCGGTTTGAGCTTGATCTGCCAATTTTTGATCATCCTGGCCATGAATGAACCCTCAGTCATCATGGTGGAGGACAACGCGATCTTCGCGGACACCATGCGTCAGCAGCTTGGCGCCGCCGGCCTCTCGCTCCGCATCGCCGGCAATGGTCGGGAACTGGATGAACTACTGGCTGACAAGCCTAGTGATATCCTTATTCTTGACGTTATTTTACCTGGAGAAAATGCTTTCTCGATCGCTCAGCGACTGTATGAACCCAGTTCTCGCGGCATCATCATGCTGACGGTACGGGGTGAACTGGAGGACAAGATAGAGGGGCTGGAAAGGGGTGCCGACATTTACCTGGTCAAGCCAGTCGATTGCCGGGAATTACTGGCCTGTATTCACAGCCTCTACCGTCGCCTGACCCTCACCCACACTGAAGTCGATCCCGAGCCCTCATGGTCACTCGACCTGATCCGCCGAATACTTTCTTCGCCCGACGGTCGCACACTGGAACTAACCCCGCACGATGTCGCCAATTTCTCCCTGCTGATTCGACAGCCCGCAAAGATATTGAGCATTGATGACATCAGTTCCGCCCTGGGCTTGAACTACCTGAACTATCCGGAAGCTCGCTTGTACACCCAACTCAGCCGTTTGCGCCACAAACTGAAGGATTTTGATAAATCACTGTCCATCCAGACCTGGAGAAACAGTGGCTATACGTTTGTGGGGCCTGAGATCAAGCTTGTTCACAATGAGGCCACTGCTGAGGGGACTTTGTCATGAGCACGACCTTATTCTGGGTCGGTATCCCTCTAACCCACGCGAAATCGGCTATCATCACCGTCTGATCCTTTCCTCCAGAGATCGTGCATGGGTATCAATCAGTTCAATGGCACTTATTCACCGATTGAGGATCGATTAACCCTCCGCATCAGCACCACTGAACGTGAGGAGTATCTGCTTTGTTTAACGCGCAGACAGACATTGGTACTGGTAGCGCTCCTCGAAAAGGTTGTAGATCTTGGCTTTTCGGGATCGACAGACGCACGTCAGAACCCTTCCCCGAAGGTCATTTCAGCCATTCGCGAGTTTCGCAAGGAAAGCATTGCCGAAACCACCGAGTTTTCAAAACCCTACCACCCAGCCCCCGATCACCCACTGGGCCTTGACCCCATATTCGTAATCGATTGCAAGCTTCAGACAAGCCATCAGATCAATAGGCTGGATTGGGTTTTGCAGAACAAGCAGACGCTCTCGTTAAGCCTCGAAGCGGTCAGTACTTACCAATTCTGCCTTCTATTAAAGAAACTGCTCGACAACTCCGGTTGGCTGACCAACACACCGCTTGCTCCAGGCAGTGTAGCCAACGGCACCGAAGGGCAGGAAAGTCATCAGCCCCAAAACGGGCTGTTCAACAAAATAGTTCACTAGCCATCAGTTACCGATCAGGACACACGGCGCGGCACCGACCGCATCGGCTACTCGAGATTCTGGATCTGCTCCCGAATCTGTTCGATCAGCACCTTCATTTCCACCGAAATACGGGTCGTTTCAGCGTCGGCTGACTTGGAGCCTAGGGTATTGGCTTCGCGATTGAATTCCTGAAGCAGAAAGTCAAGCCGACGCCCGACCGGTTCCTTCTGTTTCAAGATCCGCAGCGCTTCTCCGATATGGGTGTCCAGCCGATCGAGCTCCTCTGCGACGTCGAGTTTCTGCGCCATATAAACCAGTTCCTGCTCCAGTCTGTCGTGGTCAGGCGTCACGGAGATTTCTGCCAGCTTCGCCTGCAATCGGCCACGCAGTGCGTGCTGTACTGAAGGCAGACGCGCCCTTGCCGCTACGACCAGTTCCCTGATACCAAAACAACGTTGTTCGACGAGCGCGGCCAGTTGCCTACCCTCGGTTTCCCTGCTCTCCAGCAGCCGGCGTAGCGTCTGATCCAGCAAACCGAGAGCTTCTCGGCCCAGCCTGTCACGATCAACTTCCGGTTGATGCAAAACCCCCGGCCATTGCAGTACGTCAAAGGCACTGACTGAGGCCATGGGACTGCCGTGGATAAGTTCCACCTCACGCGCAGCCAGCAGCAACTGTTTCACAAGGGCAGGATTCACCTGGATGGCGGCTTCCCCCTGCTCTGTCTTTTTCCATGAAAGGATGCATTCGACTCGGCCGCGCTTGATGTCCTGCCCTATCCGGGCACGGATGTCGGACTCCAGAAAACGAAAAGCATCCGGGAGGCGCAAAGCGATATCCAGGAAGCGATGGTTAACCGTGCGGATTTCCCATGCCAATAGCCAACCCTCGGTTTCTTGATCGGCCCCGGCAAACGCTGTCATGCTACGGATCATCCTGGCTTACCTCCTGAATATGATTTTGCCCGGTTGGATGGTATTCCGGTTCTTGCACAGGTAAAAGACCTGCGGCGCAGGTACGGCACGTATGTCGATTGTTCGCTGCCTGCCGATGGCCTAAAGTCAGGGAATTATCTGCCATTCAGGCCACACATATGCGTCAGGCGGACAGTCTCAGCCATACCGAAAATCCAGGGCGATCGTTCCGGCAACTAAACCTCATATCAACCAGGACCCATAGCACTATGCAATCCATGAATTTCTGCCCGTTGTGCAGTCACCCCGTTCGTCATGGTATCCCCGCGGGCGATGACAGGCTTCGTCATATCTGTGACGGGTGCGATACCGTTCATTATCAGAACCCCAAAATAATAGCCGGTTGCATTCCCGTATGGGGCGACAGGATATTGCTGTGTCGGCGAGCCATCGAACCCCGACTTGGCCTTTGGACACTACCGGCCGGCTTCATGGAACTGGGGGAAACACTGCATCAGGCCGCCTGCAGAGAGGCGCGCGAGGAGGCCATGGTCGAGGTTGATCTTACCTCGCTCTATACCCTGTTCAGCCTGCCCCACATCTCGCAGGTTTACGCATTCTTCCTGGCCAACATGAAGGATGAGCGCTTTGGCCCGGGCGAGGAAAGCCTTGAGGTTCGATTGTTTGAGGAGGCGGAGATCCCTTGGGACCAACTGGCTTTCGAGACAGTGCGCCGCGCTCTAAGCCTGTTCTTTGATGATAGGCGGGGCGGTGCTTTCGTCTTTCGGACGGAAGATATGGGGCCCCAGCACCCACCGGGGCACATGCCAACCCTAAGTCAGTAACTGACTCATGGCCAGTCCCATATCGGATGGCGTGGCGACGACAGTGACACCCGCAGCCCTGAGGGCTGCAACCTTGCTGGCGCCGGTACCCTTGCCACCCGTAATGATGGCGCCTGCATGCCCCATTCGCTTGCCGGGCGGGGCAGTGAGGCCGGCGATATAACCCACTACTGGCTTGGTGACATGCGCCTTGATGTATTCGGCAGCTTCTTCCTCGGCGCTACCGCCGATTTCACCCACCATGATGATGCCATGCGTTTGCTCATCAGCCTCGAAGCGGGCCAGCACGTCAATGAAATCCATACCCTTGATCGGATCACCCCCGATACCGACACAGGTACTTTGACCCAACCCAACCCGGGTAGTCTGATGCACCGCCTCATAGGTCAAGGTACCTGAACGCGAGACAATGCCGACACTGCCGGCCTGGTGGATGAAGCCAGGCATGATCCCGATCTTGCACTCGCCCGGTGTAATGATGCCGGGGCAATTGGGGCCGATTAATAGGGCGTCATGGCTCGCCAGCGCGGCTTTGACACGTAGCATGTGCAACACTGGGATACCCTCGGTGATGCAAACAATCAATCTGATACCGGCATCCGCCGCTTCGAGTATGGCATCTGCGGCAAAGGGCGGAGGCACGTAAATCATGCTGGCACTCGCGCCGGTCGCAGCAACGGCGGCACGCACAGTGTTGAATACCGGCAAACCCAAATGAGTTTGCCCCCCCCGGCCCGGGGTGACACCGCCGACGAGCTGGGTGCCGTAATCCAGGCACTGCTGGGAGTGAAAGGTGGCCTGCTTGCCGGTAAAGCCCTGACACAGCACCTGTGTGTGCTTATCGACCAGTATACTCATCGGGCTGCCTCCACGGCTTTTCGAGCGGCATCATCCAGATCGTTGGCGGTCATCAGCGCCAGCCCCGATGCATTCAGCAAATGGCGACCCTCCTCTGCGTTAGTACCTTCCAGCCTGACAATGACCGGTATAGCGACACCCACTTCCCTGACAGCGGCAATGATGCCTTCGGCAATGAGATTGCAGCGGACGATGCCGCCGAAAATATTAACGAGTAAAGCTTTCACCTTCCTGTCAGACAGGATGAGCTTGAAAGCCTCAGCCACCTTGGCCGCGGTGGTCCCGCCACCGACATCGAGAAAATTGGCGGGTTCGCCGCCGTGCAACTTGATCACATCAAGTGTCGCCATGGCGAGCCCCGCGCCGTTCACCATACAGCCGATGGTGCCATTCAGGGTGACATAGCTGAGATCATGCTGGCGCGCCGCCGTTTCAGTCGCATCCTCCTGCTCGGTATCGCGCAGAGCCGCAATATCAGGATGGGCATAGAGTGCGTTATCGTCGGTGTTGATCTTGGCATCCAGCGCTATCAGTGCGCCGTGAGCGTCTACGACAAGAGGGTTGATTTCTATCTGGCTCAGATCCTTATCCAGCAAAAGCCGATAGAGGGCTGTCATGATGCGGGCCAAGGCTGCCATCTGCTCACCCTCAAGCCCCAACCCAAAAGCCAGTTCCCGGCACTGGTAGGGTTGCAGCCCGGCAGCGGGGTCTACCTCGCAGGTCAGGATTTGCTCTGGGTGCTCTGCCGCAACATCTTCAATATCCATGCCGCCCGCTACTGACGCCATAAAAACGACGCGGGCACTGCCACGATCAACCAGAACACTCAGATACAACTCCCTCATCAGCGCTCTGACTTCCTCCACCAGCACGGCATGGACCGGCAGACCTTCGACGCCCGTCTGAAGTGTCACCAGATGGCTCCCGATCATCTGGCCGGCTGCGGTCGCGGCCTGCTCCGGGCTGTCTACCAACATTACACCGCCCGCCTTGCCTCTACCGCCACTGTGGACTTGGGCCTTGACTACCCAACGCTCTCCGCCCAGGGTTTTCGCAGCCCATGCTGCTTCGTCCGGACTGCGGGCCACCGCCCCCTTGGGTACAGGAATGGCATAATCGCCAAAGAGTTGTTTTGCCTGATATTCGTGAAGATTCATCGGGTAGTGTTCCGTGGCTACGTCGGCCGCATCTGGATGGGCTATTCTAATCGAGCCCGTCATATTCCGCATTCGTGGTAATACAAAAAGAGCCGGTCCCCAAGGAGGAACCGGCTCTTGCGCCTGCTCGCAGAGGCGTTTCTGTCAGCCTTGGTATTTGGCGATGGTCCTGAGTTGTTCGATCGCTTCCTTGGCTTTCTTCGCGGTGGCGTCATCCAACTGACTCGGCTTATAGACCCGATCGAGTAACTTTTCGCTTACCAGCGCATCCTTGATCCATTTTTTAGCAAACCGGTAATTGGCAGGGACCGCCGTTATTTCGCCGGTCGCTGGATTGCGCAGATTGTTTGCCGGTGTCGCTGAAACGGCGGGCGTAGCCATTAAAGGCTTGGACGCCACCTTCGGCTTTTCAGTCACCACTGCCGGGGCAGGAGCGGGGGCATGCGCCGTCACTTTTGTCGCCGCCACTGCTGGCTTGGTTTTGGCTGGATGCGGCTGGAATATGGGCTCGCCCTTGTTAGCGCGGGTGATGGCAGTGTAGGCATCCTTAACAACGAACGCCATGAAAGCGACCGTCAGGGTAAAGAAAAACTCGAACATCTGATTTTCCTCTCTGGAAAAGGGCGGCTGATAGCGCCGTCTTATTGGTATAAACAAGGGTTTTCCAAGCCTGGCAACCCCGACACACGCACAAAATAGGCTCTCCGCTGAAAAAGCGCAATCCCAAGCCATTCACCGCTTACGTTTTAGCCCCAACCACCCGTCTCAGCCCTGCGACTGACCGAACTGCAGACGATAAAGCTCCCCATAATGGCTATATTCACGTCGCAATAACTCCTCATGGCGGCCTTGCTCAATGATCTGCCCCTCGCGCATGACGTAGATCTGGTCGGCATTCTGAATGGTGGACAACCGGTGGGCAATCACCAGCGTGGTACGGTTTTGCATCAGCGTTTCCAGCGCTTCCTGAACATGCCGTTCAGATTCGGCATCAAGAGCCGAGGTGGCTTCATCAAGAATCAGAATGGGAGCATTCTTCAGCAGGGCTCGGGCAATAGCGATGCGCTGGCGCTGTCCGCCTGACAGAATGACGCCTTGCTCACCCACCCGAGTCGCGAAACCCTCAGGCATATTTTCGATGAATTGCAGGGCATGGGCTGCGCTGGCGGCCTCACGAATCTGCGCATGGCTGACCTGCTCGCGACTGCCGTAAGCAATATTATTGGCAACCGTATCGTTGAAGAGCGTCACTTCCTGGCCGACATAGGCAATACTCTGGCGCAGGCTTTCCAGTGAGTACTCGCGGATATTGCGTCCATCAATAAGAATGTCGCCCGAAGTCGGGTCGTACAGTCGCGGCAACAACCGGATCAGCGAAGTCTTTCCGCTGCCGGAGTGACCGACCAGGGCGATAGTCCGTCCCGGTGGAAT
>JBILXN010000257.1:0-2674 GCA_044378425.1 Methylococcaceae bacterium | reverse complement strand
AGGAACCCTCATAATTCTATTGGCCGTACTCGTGCTTGTGTGGGATGGCTGGCAGGCTGGCGTCAATATTTTTGCGGATTCCTGTGAAACCGATTCAGGGCGAGCACTACCCCAAACGGTTTGCAGGACCATTACCCACTACCGTTATCTCAAAAGTGATTGACGTTAGACATCTGGATCCCGCCTCAAAGAGGCTCCCATGGGCCTACTTTATTTTGTAGGTAAAGAGTCCGGTTCGGGAGTGACCGTCATGACAGCCTTGGGTGGAGGAGGGGGTGACTACCGGATGAAGTAGTCACCGCGTCAACCCGGAACTGTTGGGGATGAAGAGGAGGGCGGAGGTAGGCCATAACCCCGAGAAGCCGGGTTAGCAATGTTTTTCGGGGATGGCGACCCTTGAGTCGGTGTACCGACTACAATTCACGGGCGACAATCGAAAATCACCCCCCGTGACTCAACTCAGCCTAGCTGCCAATGGCCCATAAAATTCTTGTTCTGAATTCCGGAAGCTCCTCGGTCAAGTACCGCCTGTTCGCCATGGAGCAGGGCGGCTGTGTTATCGCCATGGGGCGAATTGAGCGTATCGGAGAGGCCGCTTCTGCTGTTGCGGATCACGCCCATGCGATTGATGCCATGGTCCGTCGTCTGCGTGATGAAGGCTTGCTGGATGAAGGTGAACTGCTCGCGGTGGGGCATCGGGTGGTGCATGGTGGCGAGGACTTTTCTGAGGCGGTACTCATCGATGCAACGGTAATTGAGGCCATTCGAGCTGCCGTTCCGCTGGCACCGCTGCACAACCCGGCTAACCTGACCGGCATTCTGGCTTGCCGCAACCGTTGGCCGACCGTGCCGCAAGTTGCAGTATTTGATACTGCGTTTCACCAGACCTTGCCGCCCGAAGCCTATCGCTACGCCATTCCCGAGTCGGCCTACCGCGACTTCAAGGTACGACGATACGGCTTTCATGGCACCTCCTATGCGTATGTTGCCCGCCGGGTGGCTGAACACCTGGCGCAGCCGCAACAGGCATTGAACATGATCATCCTGCATCTCGGTAACGGGGCCAGTGTCTGCGCGGTCAGGGCAGGTCACAGTGTCGACACATCCATGGGCATGACGCCACTGGCCGGCCTGATGATGGGAACCCGCTGTGGTGATCTTGATCCGGGGGTTATTTTTTATCTCCTTAATGAAGCGGGAATGACACCTGCCGAACTGGATTCTTGCCTCAATCGAGATAGTGGCCTCAAAGCCATTGCTGGCAGCAATGACATGCGGGATGTGCTGGACCAGGCAGCAACCGGTAAAGATACAGCCATACTGGCGAAAGCCATGGTCGTGCATCGCATACGCCACTATATCGGTGCCTATCTTGCGCTGCTGGGCCGGGTGGATGCGCTGGTCTTTACCGGCGGCATCGGTGAGCATGCCGCCGAAATCAGGGCTGAAGCCTGTCGCGATCTTGCCTCGCTCGGCATCGTGCTGGATACCGCAGCCAATCAGGCGGCGACCGATCAGGTGATAGAAATTCAGTCAGCGGCCAGCACTGTGCGGATCATGGTGGTCGCTACCGATGAAGAACAGGAAATCGCTCGCCAGACCAGCGCCTGTGTAGCAGCCCGGTTTCCCACCATCATCTGAATAATCCATCATGACGTCTTCCCTTTACATGAGCACCATTGAGCCGGGGACTGGCAAGGTGGTGGTGAGTCTGGCCTTGATAGAGCAGGCTCTGCGCAAGACTACCCGGGTCGGTTTTTTCAGGCCCGTTATCCAGAATCCGCTGGCGGGCAAACGGGATGAAGATATTGACCTGATGCTGCGTCATTTTGGCCTGGCTCAGAGTTATGCCGCTTCTTACGCCTTGTTGCAAAACGAAGTGACCGAACTGATCAGCTGCAACCGCATGGATGAACTGATCGAAAAGCTTATACACGCCTACAAGCGACTGGAAGCACAGTGCGACTTCATTTTCATTGAGGGCACTGATTTTCTGGGGCAGGCCTCGGCGCTGGAGTTTGACCTCAACTGTGTAATGGCCAGAAATCTTTCGGCACCGGTGCTGATCGTAGGCAATGCCCATGGTCGCAAAAGCCAGGAGTCGCTGGATGCCATGCGGATTGCAGTCGATGCCTACGAGGAAAAGGGCTGCTTAGTGGCCGGCCTCGTGCTAAACAAGGCGGCTGCTGAGAGTCTCCCGCAATTGCAGGCTCAACTGATGGAGACCTATGCCGGCAAGGATAAAGTGATCGGCGTATTGCCCTATGAGCCCAGCCTGGAGCGACCCACTGTGCGCGAGGTGGCCGAACATCTGGGGGCCAGGGTACTGTTTGGGCAGAGTCGGCTTGATCACTCGGTATCGGCCTATCTGATTGCCGCCATGCATTTGCAGCATGCGCTGGAGCGACTCGAGTCCGATCAAATCGTCATGGTGCCGGGTGACAGGGCCGATATGCTGGCGGGCCTGATCCAGGCGGATCGTTCGATCAATTACCCGCGCCTTTCCGGGATTATCCTGACCTGCGGCATGCATCCGGCGCCCAGTCTGGTTCGTCTGATAGAAGGGCTCAGAGAGTCCTTGCCCATCATGCTCGTCACAGAGGATACCTACACCGTGGCGGCTCGCCTGCAAACCCTGCGCCCAACGATGGTGGCCGAGGATCATGACAAACTT
>JBILXN010000256.1:0-2702 GCA_044378425.1 Methylococcaceae bacterium | reverse complement strand
GTTGCTGCGCAGTTCGACCGTGGCCACGTTCCGCGACATGGGCAGGCTGACATTCTTGATCCCCGAAACATCAATAACGGCGCCGCGATCCACCGTAACCCGGCTATCGTTTTTGAGATTTTCCCCGCCCGCTACCGCCGGATTTTCGGTTGCGGTCAGTGTGACCGAACCGGAACGCGCACTGAGCGTCGATTTTTTCTCAAGATGAACCTGCTGGGCCATGATCTCGACCAGCGGCTTTTCCTGAACCTGGCTGTCCACTGCCTTGGCTTTATCCTTGAGATCGGGGTTGGCCAGCGTCTGGCTGCCACTGCCCAGCGTGACGGTCGCCCGGGTGCCGAGACCATCGTCCTGCGCCGTGGACCGGCGGGTACTACCCGGCTGCAACAGCCACTTGTCACCCTCACGCTGCACGGTTGCGCCTTCTCGCGCCAGCAGCCGAATCGAACCATTGGCATTGATCGAGGTGGATGCGGTAATCCGTCCCTTTTGATTGACGGCAAAACCGAGCAGGGTCGCATTGCCGCGGTCTGCCGCGATCTTGCCGAAATTGCTGACATCGCCGCCGGTCGCCACTTCGACCACCAGCCCCCGCAGCGAGGCATTGCCGCTGGTTTCCTGCAGGTAGACCTTGTCGGTGGCAGCCACCATGACAATCTGACCATCGGGTGCCTTGAGTTCACCACGGTTCACGACCGACGGCGCAGCCGCGATGATGCGGCCCGAGTTTTGGGCCGTCACCTTGGCACCTTGCTCGAAGGTGATGCCGATCTTGGTCTTCTTGCCGCTTTCATCCAGCACGTAATGACCGTCGGCATCGCGGTTGTAGACCTGCCCAGTGCCGATCAGAGCCGCCCGACCGTCCTGCTCCAGCACCTTGGTGATACCCCGTTCAAAGGTCTCGTCGGTGATATTGAGAGTACTGGCGACCAGCGTATTGACGTTGACCTGTGAGTCACGTCCGAACACAAACCCGTTCTGGTTCAACAGATAGACCTGACCATTGGCGTCGAGTCGGCCCAGAATCTGGCTGGGGTCGCTCTGGAAAATACGATTCAGCGCAATGGAGGAGGCTCCCGGCTGCTTGAACTGAACCGTGTTCTCCTTGCCGATATTGAACTTCTGCCAGTTCAATACGGCGCGGTCGGTGTGCTGGGTAATCGTCATCTTGTTGCCGACGACGGCCTGATCGGCGCGGCCCATGGTGGCCAGCACACCGGCCGGTATCGGCAGTTCGCCGGCTACGGCATGGGCCGCACCGAGCGAGAGCCCGGCCATGGCGCCCCGTATGGCGGCAACCAGCGGCTTGATACGGGCCGGCACTGCGGCGGCATCAATCGTTGCTATTACAGAATGGTGTTTCATCGTATGACGTCGATCAGAATTCATAAGCCACCCGGAAATCAATGCGTTGTTGACCCACTTTGACAAACTCAGTCGCTACAAACGGATATTCCCAATAAAACTCGCTGACCAGATGCTTGAAGGCCAGCATGCGGAAGCCGGTGCCGGTACTGAGCAGGTCATACATGGATTGAGTACCCGGCAGGGCATCCTGCACCCAGAGCCGGGCCATATCGGTAAAGACCAGGAACCGCATGTCATCGAGACTGCCGAGGCCATCAATGTTCATGTCGCCAATGTCCGGGCTCCAGAACTCGACAGAGCCCATGGCGCCGTCATCGCCCAGTCGTTCCACTTCGTGATACCCGCGCACGGTCAGCATGCCGCCTGCACCCATCTGCTCGTTACTGATCAGCGGGCTATCGGCCACCTGCCCGCTCAGCTTGAACTGCAGCGCGAGGTCTTCCGGCAAACTCTGACGGTGTTTGATTTCACCGGCCAGATAGAGATAGTTCGGGGTCGCGCCGTAACGGCGCTTGGCGAATTCGGAGTAGCTGCTGCCCATACCGGCAAAGTTGACGTTGAGTTCGCTGTTGAGCTGGGTCAGTGAGCCTTCCTCATCCCACAGGGTGCCGCTATAACCGAGCTGGAACGGCGAGTAGGTGACCGGCGAACTGTCCGACTCACCGGAGTCCGAACCCTGCGGACTGATGCTCTGGCCGAAGTCCTTGTAGTCCCAACCGAAACTGACCGAGTTGGTGTAATCCCGGGTGCCCGGCAACGGCTTGACCAGCCGCGCACCGAAGATGTTGCCGTTACCCACCACGTTGAGCGCACCGGCCGAGGTGACGTCACTTTGCGAGTCCAGCCCGATGCCGTACATGGCGAGCCGGGACTCAATGGCCTCAATCGGCATGACATAGGTACCGGACCACACCTGCACATTCTTGGGATCTTCAGGCGATACCTGATATTGCAGCGAGGCGCTGTGGTTCATCTGCCAGAGGTTGTCGTAGCGCAGACTGACCGGCAGGCGCAGGCGGGTGGTGTTGATACTGTTACGGGCATTCAGCTCAAGGCTGCCGTGTACCGGCAGTTCATCCTTCACTTCCAGCTCTACTTCAACCGTACCCGGCGTCTGCCCTGCCCGCATGACCGGCGTGACCTGACGATCCGGACTTTCGGCGGCCAGCTGGGTCAGTTCCTTCTGCGCCTGATTCATGTTGATGGCCTTGCCTTCAGCCAGCGCGGGCACCTTGTCGCGGATATGAGCCGGCGAGTAGTAGCGCGAACCGGTCACCTTGAGCCGGTCGACCGTACCTTCCGCCACGTGCAGGATGACCACGCCGGTATTGACG
>JBILXN010000085.1:0-9665 GCA_044378425.1 Methylococcaceae bacterium | reverse complement strand
AAATCAAAATGCCGCCGGCGGGCAGGTGGGCGGCTATGTTCTCCAGCACCCTGTCCTGTTCGATCCGGCTGAGGTACAGCAGGACATCCAGCATAATGACGACCTCGCAGGGGGAGATTTCTGCGTGGCGTACGTCGGCTTGATCAACCCGGGCACGGTCGGCCAGGGTGTGTTGGGCAAGCCTCACCTCTCCGCGCCGAAGCTCCATTCCGGCAAGTACCGGACCGGAACCGTTTATGAAGAGCGCGCCGAGCGCATCTGCCAGCAGATTCAGCAGTATGCCGCGTCCGCAGCCGATATCCAGCACATGACCCGCCTGAGGGCACCAACCCGCCAGTGTGGCCATCAGGTGACGGTAGACCGGGTCGTGACGCAGTTTGCCTGTCACAAAACCTTTGGCAAAGCGCCCGGCAGATTGGTAGCGGCGGGCGGTCGCAGCTGCGAGCAGCGCAAAGTCATCTTCTGCGGTCATGTCCTTGTCGTTACTGTGGGGCAGGGTTTTTGAGGTATCCATTGGGGCTCGCCGGAAGTCAAGGGGGTGCGGTTAAGTCGGTATGTGCCCGTCTGCCAGGAGACCGCAAGGGTTGAACCAACGCCCCTCAAGTGCTTCAAAATGCCAGCGCGCAAGCAGGAGGTATTTGCAATGACGCCCGAACAGCACAGCCAGACACCCGCTCCACAAGCCCGGGGAGGGCGGCCTATGGTGCATCGATATGCCCTGATCAATGGGATCCGCCTGCACTATGTCGACTATGGTAGCGGTCCTCTGGTGGTTCTGCTGCATGGTTTTCCCGAGTTCTGGTACGCATGGCGCTACCAGATACCGGCCCTGGCCGAAGCGGGGTACCGCGTCATAGCGCTGGATCAGCGGGGCTACAACACTTCCGACAAGCCCCGCGGCGTCAGCCATTATCGATTGGAGAGGCTCGTGGAGGATGTCCTGGGCCTGATCGCGGCGGCGGGGGAGAGTCGTGCCGTTGTGGTCGGTCATGACTGGGGTGGTGCAATTGCCTGGAGTTTCGCGATGCGGCACCCGGAGAGGGTCCACAAGCTGGTGATCCTCAATGCGCCGCATCCCCGGCGATTTCTGGATGAACTGTCGAGTTTTGATCAAGTTAGGCGGTCCTGGTACATCGCTCTGTTTCAGTTGCCCTGGCTCCCCGAGTGGCTGATTCGGGCCGGTGACTACGCTCGCCTGGAGCATATGCTCCGTAACGATCCGGTCCGACCCGGTGCCTTTGATGAGGCGACGCTGCAGCAGTACAAGCAGGCGCTTGACCAGCCCGGCGCACTCACTGCCGCACTCAATTACTACCGGGCTGCCTTCCGTTGCAACCGGGCCGAACTGCAGCGATCAATTCGGCGAATCGATACGCCGACACTGCTGATATGGGGTGAACAAGACCGCTACCTCGGGCTGCAACTGGCAGAGGGTCTGGCAGAGTGGGTTCCCCATCTCAGCGTGGAGCGCATGGCTGACGCCAGCCACTGGGTACACGCTGAAGTGCCCGACCGGGTCAATGCCCTGATGATCAATTTTCTTCAAGGCAGTCGGTAGCCTGATGTCAGGCCAGTTGTCCAAACTCACTCTGTTACTACCCACACGTCATGAATGACCCAGCGATTGAAGTCACCCAACTGCGCAAACACTACGGCCCGTTAACCGCCGTCGATGGTATCAGTTTCGAGGTGCCCGAGGGCGCGACCTATGCGTTGCTGGGCGGCAACGGCGCGGGTAAAACCACGACGCTGTCCATGTTGCTGGGCCTGTTGCTCCCGACCTCGGGCGCTATTCGGATTCTCGGTGTCGATATCGTAGGCAATCGATTTGCCGCCTTGCCGCGGATGAACTTCACGTCGCCGTATGTCGATCTGCCGCATCGCCTGACGGTCTGGCAGAACCTTGATGTCTACGCCCGTTTATACGGGGTGCGACAGCGTGCGGCACGGATCAGGCAGTTGGCTGAGCATTTTGAGTTGTCGGGACTATTGCAGCGCAGTTACGGGTCATTGTCAGCCGGTCAGCGCACCCGCGTATCGCTGGTCAAATCGCTACTGAATGAGCCAAAGGTCCTGTTGATGGACGAGCCCACCGCTGCACTTGATCCTTACACTGCGGATCAGGTGCGCAGCTATCTCGCCGACTATCAGCAACAAACTGGTGCCACGATATTGCTGGCATCCCACAATATGCAGGAAGTCGAGCGGCTCTGTCAGGAGGTACTGATGATGAAGCAAGGCCGTATCGTGGACCGTGGCGCACCTGCCGCGTTGATTGCCAAATACGGAGGCGCTTCACTGGAGCAGGTTTTTATTGATATTGCCCGGAATACACAATTATGAAGTGCCTGTTACCGCTGAGCGGCAGCCTGAATCGCGTACTCGCGATGGTCGTGCGATACCGTTATCTGATGCTGGCATCCTGGCCGCGGCTGATTGAACTGGCCTACTGGCCCACGGTGCAGATGGTGTTATGGGGTTTGATCAACCGTTTTCTGGTAGGTCAGAGTGAAGGCATTGCGCAAACGGCGGGAATGCTGATCGCGGCTGCTTTGCTTTGGGATGTGTTGTACCGGGCTCAGTTGGGCGTTTCCATCGTCTTTTTCGAGGAGATGTACTCCCGTAATCTTGGAAATCTCTTTGTGAGTCCCTTGCGGCCATACGAATTGGCGCTTTCCCTGTTAGCCGTCAGTTTTTTGCGCACGCTGTTCGGAGTGGGCGTGGCATCGGGGCTGGCCATTCTGCTCTATCACTATTCCATCTTTGATATGGGGTTGCCGCTGGTGGCATTCTTCAGCAATTTGCTGGTGATGGGCTGGGCCATTGGCCTGATGGTTGTTGCCATGGTTTTACGTTACGGTCTTGGCATGGAGGGCTTTGCCTGGGCCATCATCTTCGCATTTGCGCCGTTAAGTGGAGTCTACTACCCCATAAGCGTCCTGCCTGATTGGTTGCAGCCGTTTGCCCGGGCGCTGCCGTCCAGTCATGCCTTTGAGGGGATGCGTGCACTGTTGAGTGAGGGGGTATTCAGAATGGACCACTTCATCGCCGCAGTCGAACTCAATGCCGTATTTCTCGGTGCCGGACTGTGCCTTTATGCGCTGGCCTTCTGGGTTTCTCGCAAGAAAGGCTTACTGCTCCAGATGGGGGAGTAGCCTCGACATTGGTATTATCAGTACTCTCCATGAATGGGTATTATTTTATCCATTGTGGGGTAATTATTCTGCTGAAAGCAGTGCATTAAGCCCAGGCGGTCATTCCGTTGTCGTCGTTTTATGGATGGCTTTAACCGGTATAGGGCTATAGTATTATTCATAGGTTATCTGCCGGCGTACGCGCTTCTTCTGCTTATTTTAAATAACCTCATCTGGCAGCATAGTGGTCGGTGGTGATATCCGATCACAACCGGTTATGGCTTGGTTATTAAGCCGCCTTGGAGCTTGTCTTTCAGGGTGGGTTCGGGGTCTGTCCCGGACATGATCAGGCTTGATCTATTACACATCATGTTAGAGAGGTAAGAGTATGAACAATAGGATATCCGGCTTGTTTTTCAAGTCTGTTCTGGCCGTGGTTCTGGCGTTGACATTCGCTTATACGGCCAGCGCGGGTGAAGGTCGGAATGGTATGTTTTCAGCGCCGAAAATCGTCAATCTGCAGTGTCAGGTCTCGGCACCAACGGCTACCGGCGATACCGTGCTGTCCTATTCGGTCAGCAATGCTACCGGTCCGGTCAGTACGCTATGCGCCGGTGCCATGGCCGAAATAATGGCCCAAGGGCTGCAGTTGAAAGAGGTGACGCCATCAATGGTGGCAGGGTTAGCACAAAATCCGGCCGCAACCGGTTACATTAGCTACCTTTTTACCAATATGAGGCAGTACAAATAAGCACTCTATAATGCTATAGCCTGATGCTTTCATCCCCCCACCGGAGTACCTACTCTGGTGGGGTTTTTTTGCGAAAGACCGATGACTGCAACAGGTGTTGCGCTACGCAGTTTTGACTATCGACAGGGTATCAAACCGCACATTATCGTGTCCGGTCGGTATTCATAGAGGGGGTGAGGCGTGAACCGTGTTCGATGTGCTGCCGGTACGGCAGGATTGCTGGCCCTGATGGTTGTGATCGGTTGTTTCCGGCCCTGCCTTGCCGAGTCGTTCGAGGTACGTTTCCGCGTATTCGATGAACAGGGCGCCGAGTTGAAAGTTGGGCAGATCAATCACCGCATGACTCACGGTCGCCCTGCCAGGCTCAGCGCGGGTACGGTTAATCTCCAAACCCTTGCGCTCACCGGCCTTAACCAGAATTATGGCAACGGTGGCAAGTGGACGATGCCGTTCAGTGGAGGCGGGCAGGGCATGATGGTGCACTGGAACACGGCGAGTACCGGCTATTCCACCTTTCTGCTGACCAACGGTGGGGCAGGGTTTACCCGCGCTGATACGGTCATATTCAATCAACGGCTGGCCGAGGATGCGAAACGCCAACTGGATAGCGTAGTCTCGGTTAACCCGTCATTCACACCCTCCCCACGACTGGCCCGACTCAGGTATCAGATCGACGCCTGCTTCGTAAGGCTCAGGGCGAGTGTTAGACCGCGAGACAAGGGGCGCACAGGTCAGCATTGTTTGGATAGGGTCGCCGCCGCCATGACGATGTATCTGCGGGAACTCGGTATTCAACGTGCGGCTGCTTTGGGTGGCGCGGCTCGTTGGGGTGTGACCATCACGCCCGAGCCATCGCGGCCGCTGCTGTTTGATCTCAGGAAGGTCGATGATCTGGTGGCCCTGTTCGCGCCAGAGCATCGTTGGGCCCGCATCGAAATAGTGGGAGATGGCAGTGATGATCTGCCCCGGATCAAGGCCATCGTTGATTACGCATCGGCCCATGGCGTCAAGACCATGGGACAACTTTTTGATAGTGCCTATCAGGCTGATGTTTCGCTGGATCTGTTCAAGCAGCGTGTCGATCAAATGCTGCACTACGAAGGTATGGCGCAGGTCACGGCATGGGAGATTGGCAACGAAGTCAATGGCGGCTGGCTGGGAGAATCTGTTCCCGAGAAAATTGAGTATGCAGCGTCCAGCGTTAAATCGCTGTGGCCCGACAAGGAGACGGTGCTGACCTTCTTTTGGACCTCGATCCAGGATGAAACTGACAGCAGCCTGTTTAACTGGATCAACACCCGGGTGACAGACTCAATGCTAAGATCCATCGACAGTATCGCCCTGAGTATCTATGTCGATGATCAACCCCTGGGCTTCAGTTGGCCGCTGGTCATGAATCGACTGGGGGCGTTGTTTCAGGGCAAGACCATCATGACCGGCGAACTGGATTTCAATCCAGACGGTGCGTATCGGGAGGGCGAGCAGCGGGCCTCAGCAGACGCCGCCACTCGCAGTTTCATTAAGCATCGTTATGCCTCGGCATTCGCTACGCCGGGGAGTGCAGGTGGTGGATTCTGGTGGTATTTCAGTCCGAAGATGACAGGCCGAACTTATCAGTGGCGGGCTTTACGGGCCATTTACTGCGAGGCTTATCACTGCCGTTAGCCGACACGACACCGTTTCATGTCCAGTCGAAAAAAACCGTACCCCATGTTGTTGGCTCATGCACAAGAAACCGCATTTACCCCATAAGCTTTGCCTGCACTGCAGTTTGCCTTTCGCCTGGCGAAAAAAATGGAAGAGAACGTGGGAGGAGGTAAAGTACTGCTCCGAACGATGTCGCCACGACCACAGGCACGCCAATGGCGCTTGCCGTAATGTGTAGGAACGATGCCTTTTGGTTCCATAATAAGCCCCGGCGGCGCGGCACCGATCCGGAAGGAGTCAGCGTTATATCCCCCCAATCAACGGCTGAATACTGCTGAAATGCCGAATAGCGGCACCTGTGGAGCTTTGCATGACCCACCCCAGCCAAACCCTGCGCCTGATCCTCGGTGACCAACTCAATCCCGACCATTCATGGTTTCAGGCCGTTGATCCCCAGGTTGTCTATGTACTCATGGAGGTTCGGCAGGAAACTGACTACGTCCTGCACCATGCCCAAAAAATCCTCGCCATCTTTGCCGCCATGCGCGACTTTGCCCGCCAGTTACGCGAGGCAGGCCACCGGGTAAGGTACGTGTCATTGGACGATACCAGCAACCGACAATCCATCACAGAAAATCTGACAGCGCTGGCGCAGCACTATAAGGTCCAGCGTCTGGAATGGCAGTCCCCGGATGAGTGGCGGCTTGATGCTCAGTTGCGTGGCTGGGCCGGACAGCAGCCATTTATGACGGCACAGGTCGAAAGCGAGCATTTCCTGACGGCGCGCAATGAGATGGCCAAACTCTATGAAGGTCGTAAACAGTGGCTGATGGAACACTTCTATCGCCACATGCGGCGTCGCCACGGGGTGTTACTGGACCCGGAAGGCAAGCCGGAGGGCGGCCAATGGAACTTTGATCATGACAACCGAAAGCCGTGGTCGGGTAAGCCGTTGGTGCCTGCCGATGCTCGGCCTGTGCACGACCACAGCGCATTATGGGCCCTGCTGCAACGTTGTGGCGTGAACAGTCTGGGCGATCCTCAGGCCGCAAGTGTGCGCTGGCCCGTTAACCGAAGTGAGGCACTGGCCTGCCTTGAAGCCTTCATCACGACCACGCTGCCGTACTTTGGCGACTTTGAAGACGCCATGAGCAGCAAGAGTCAACGGCTGTTCCACTCCCTGCTATCGTTTGCGCTCAACCTGAAAATACTCAACCCACTTGACGTAGTGCGGCGAGCGGAAGCGGCCTACCGCAGCGGGGATGCACCTTTAGCCGCCGTGGAGGGATTCATCCGGCAGATCGTGGGATGGCGTGAATATGTGCGAGGCATTTACTGGACCCAGATGCCGGGATACGACCAGCGCAATGTGCTGGGTCATCAGCGGCCCTTGCCGCATTGGTTCTGGAATGGCGAAACCCGCATGAACTGCATGAAGCACGCGATCGGTCAAACCCTGCAAACGGCTCATGCCCACCATATTCAGCGCCTCATGGTGATAGGTAATTTTGCGCTGTTGGCGGGACTGGACCCCCAAGCATTGCACCGCTGGTATCTGGGCGTGTACATCGACGCCTTCGAGTGGGTCGAACTGCCCAACACCCTCGGGATGAGCCAATGGGCCGATGGCGGACTGATTGCCACCAAGCCTTATGTCAGCAGCGGCGCCTACATCAACCGCATGAGTGATTACTGCCAGGGCTGCCGCTATGACCACAAGCAAAAGCATGGTGCCGACGCATGCCCTTACAATGCTTTGTACTGGGACTTTTTCGCTGTCCACGAGCCGGTCCTCGGCAGAAACGTTCGCCTAGGCATGGTCTACAGGCAGCTGCAAAAAATGCAAGGGAGTCAGCTTGATGCTCTGAGAACGCAAGCTGCAGATATACGCGACCGCCTGGAAACGCTGTGAGAACCCCCTCCCGTTGCGTAGGCACTATTTTAGGTTTGAGAGATATCCTGGATCGACTGAAAGCTTGGGTCGAGGCTCTGGTTCAGATCCTTCCCATCAAGCACGTCTCTCGGTTGACTGGGCTGAACTGGTACACGATTCGCAACATAGACCATCGACGATAAATCGATTAATCCAGTTAACACAGGGGCACTGGATCGCTTGGTGAGCCCCGACTATTTGAAACTAGGGAAGTATGTTCGATACACGTAGAGTGGGGGAACGCTTCCGTGAGTATGTTGGAACGGATCTATCGGATCGATGAACTCTTGGCACATCGCCGGTTTGTCACCCGAAAGGAGTTGGAATCAAAGTTGGGGATTTCTTGGGCAACGCTCAAGCGTGATCTTTCTTATATGCGTGATCGTTTACACGCCCCGATCGTTTTCGACCGGGAATTAGGAGGATATCGGTTTGAAACCACTGAACAAAGGGAGGGTCCCCAATATGAACTTCCTGGGTTTTGGTTCTCCGCAGAGGAAATCCACGCGCTGCTGACCATGCAGCATCTCATCGCCAATCTGGATCCTGGTGGGCTTTTGGGGCCTCACATCGAGCCTCTCCTTTCACGATTGGCAGGAATTCTGGGCACTGCAGCGGATTCGGCCGAGGAGATTAAACGACGAATTCGGATCGAGACCGTCGGTGCCCGTCGATTTCACCTGAATCATTTCCAGATCTTGGGCGCTTCATTACTGAGGCGTAAACGCTTGATGATTCGATATCACGCACGTTCGAACAATGAAATGGTGGATCGAGAGATTTCACCACAACGAATCATCTACTACCGGGATAACTGGTATCTTGACTCATGGTGTCACCTCCGTGAAGGCTTGCGTGCATTTGCGGTGGATTCGATTCATGCGGCTGACATTCTTGATGTTGAAGCCATCGAAGTGGGACAGGATGTTCTGGATCGTGAACTGGGTTCCGGGTATGGGATTTTTTCTGGCGGTGATTTGAATTGGGCAACACTGAGATTCAGTCCAGAGAGAAGCCGATGGGTGGAGGCTGAACAATGGCATCCACAGCAGTTAGGACACATCCGCGAGGATGGCACTTACGAAAAGAAGGTTCCGTATGCCGATGATAGAGAAATTCTGATGGATATTCTCAAGTATGGCGGTGACTGTGAGGTCCTGGCTCCGTCTGCTTTGATTGCACGAGTAGAAGAGCAGTTACGATTGGCGCTAAGCCTATATGAGACAACAGATCCCAAAGGCTGATTCACGGTGAAAAAAGGGTGATGTGCCCCCGGCATATCACCCTAAAGGGTTGATCAGTCAATGTCCTGAGCAGTCAGGAACATGGATTTTGAAAGTGCTGCGAAGAATTGTTGGTAAGGCTCGGGATCGGTTACTGGCGTGATGTTGTATTGCGCATTGGCGCGAACCATCATCTTCTTGTCGCCCCTTGGACTAACGGTGACGGACATCTTCAGCATGTATCCCGAGAGTTTGGTCGCACTGACAACGCCGACCACCAAATCTGCCTTGTCGATCACGAACTCCAGATCCTGAAGCGTTGCGATGACAGAACGCATGGTTTTTTCTTTGTCCGAAGTTTCAAACGCCTTGGTCTGTATACTCCGCAGCTTCAACTGGCTTTGATCGCTATCGAGCAACCTCTGGTTGGTGGTTTGGCAGCCAGCGAGGGCCAGTGAAGATGCAACGGCGATGACAATCATCTTTTTCATGGTGAGGCCTCAGATCTGGTTTGCTTCAAGAAATACGGACTTCGAGAGTTTAGAGAAGAACTCCTGATAGGCCTCCGGTTCAATGATGGCTTCAGCCGTTGTGACCTGTCCCTGAGTATTGAAGACGATGCGCTGGAAGGTCACACGAACCGACATTTCCTTTCCGTTGGGTAAAAGCTTAGTCACGACGGCAGCCCGCATTTTTTGTTCCTTGTCATAAGAAACCGGCTGGCGGGTGAGGAGCGTTGCGACCACGGCCAGGGTCACGTTTCCTGCACTTGTGGCATCACGCATCTTTGACGCAACCAAAACCCCTAGAGGGGCATTGGCTTCTTCTAGCGTGAAGCCCATGTCCTGCAGAAGGGCTGTAGAAGCATTCAACAGATGACCCTCGTCGGTGGTTGCGAAGCGCCGGGTCTGCATCTGACGGTTCTGCATGCTCTCTGGCTTGAGCATGAGAGCTTCCTTGGGAATTTTTGGTGCGCA
>JBILXN010000255.1:0-2786 GCA_044378425.1 Methylococcaceae bacterium | reverse complement strand
ACCACCTTGAGTCGATCCCTGAAGAAAATCTTCACGGGATTTTTGAGAAAGGTGGCGAGTTCGGTCAACGTCAGGGGTTCCTCTCCAGTCAACGGTTCCAGCACTGTGAGTGTCTCGCCGGCCGCAATCGTCGGATTCGGCTGCCATTCGCGGGCATAGCTGAACAGGCCGCAGTCGCTCATATTGGGCTCGGCGGGGAAATAGTCTGGATTGAAAGGCTGCAGGCGATGCACGGTGGTCAGGTGATCCAGTAACTGATCTTCTGCTGGATAACGCTCCGCCAACGGCCAGACCATCGTGATGTGATCACGCAGTTGGCCGACCAGGATTGAAGGCGGCCGGATCGAGTTGTCAGTAATGCTGCGGCCAACCCAGGAGATATGGCAGTGTTCGCGAGCTGAGAGTAGTGCCTCAAGAAACAGGTAACGATCATCCTCCCGCCGGGAGCGGTCGCCGGGGCGAGGGTCGCGGCCCATCAGGTCGAAGTCGTAGGGCGGATGGCTGCGTGGATAGGCGCCATCGTTCATACCCAGCAGACAGACGCGACGGAAGGGAATGGCGCGCATCGGCATGAGGGTGGCGAAGATGATGTCGCCACCGAAGAAGCGCTGAGAGAGGCCCCGGTCCTCGATCAGCGAGAGCCAGTAGGGGCCAGCCACGCTCAGTGGCAGGGGGTCAATCAAGGCGGCTTCCGCACAGGCGGTTTGCCATTCCTGAAGCGCCTGCCGCAACCGTGTCAGGGTAAAGGCGTCCTGGCTGGCCTCTGTACTGAAAAAGTCTGACAGAAGCTGGCCGAAACGCTCGCACCAGTCATCAACCGTAGCGGGTTCCCGCAAGGCTTGCCAGGTGGCCTCCAGGCGTTCGATAAAAAGGATCAGGGGACCGAGCAACGCCGCATCCAGTCCGCCGATTTCGTCGTAGGGTTCTATCCCGCACCAGTCGGTCCCGGTATCGCCAAGCGCGTAACCCACCAGCATCCGCCGCAGGCCAAACAGCCAGGAGTTTTGCGGGGGTGAACTGGCGTCACGGGCTATCGGCAGGTCGAGACTGCGCCGCTGCTCGGCATGGAGTCCCCAGCGGATATGGGCGCCCTGGATCCAGCGATGCAGGTTGGGGAGGTCGGTCCCACCGATGCCGAAGCGCTCGCGGATCGCCGGCACCTCCAGCCAGCCCATGATCTCGCTGACCCCCAATCGTGATTGGGGCAGGTTTAGCAATTGTTCGAGTCCCTTCAGCAAGGGGTCGATCTGCAGCTGGATCTGATCGGCGACGGTGAAGGGCAGGTAACGGGCATCATCCCTCCCGATGCGGCCAAACACCGCCTGGATATGTGCGGCATAGGCCTCAATGTCCGGCACCATCACGATTACATCCCGGGGCTTGAGACTGGAATCGGCATTAAAGGCGTCAAGCAACTGGTCCTGCAGGACCTCCATTTCCCGTTGCGGACCATGACAGACGTGAAAGCGCAGCGATCGGTCCTTGCGCGGATCGACCGGGCAGGCTTCCTTTTTGGCTTCGTCCGGCGGGCGCAGATCGCGAATGTCGTCCTGCAGTTGCTCCAGCAGGGTTGAGCGGGAGTTGGCAACAAACAGGTCGACCGGCTGCCCCAGTGCCGCGAAGTAGCTTTGATATTTCTCTTGAGAATCAGGCGAGTCATACTCGCTCAGCAGGCGAATGAAATCGCGTCCCTGTTTACCCCAGGCTGCCAGCAGCGGCTGGGCATGCTGATGGAGTGTTTCCTCGCGAATCTCCGGAGGCCAGCCCCGGCGTACGGATTGTCGTGAATGGCTTGGACGCAGCAGATCCTGGTCAGGGACGATGTCGCCCCAATAGTGCTGGCACGGGTTGGGCACACAGACGATCACCTGAATCCAACGGCCCAGATGTGCCAGCACTTCCAGCGATTGCTGTGGCAATGAGGAGATGCCAAAAACCATGACACGTTGCGGCAGGCCGGACGGGATCTGGCCATCGGGCCACGCGGCGGACCTTTGCAGGAAAGCCTCATGCACCGCTGCCCGGCCCTTGTGGAATTCCAGACCCGGATCGGTCAGGGATTGCGCCACATCGGCCAGTAGGGCCCGCCACAAGGCGGGCTGCCAGCGGTCTTCTTCCCTGAGAGGGGGGCGCTCACCTCGGCGAGTGGTCAGGATATCGTGCCCGTCCTCCCAGGCCTGCAGCCAGTCCGCCCGATACACCTGATACTGATCCAGCAGATCGGCCAGCCGTTCCGACAGCTGGAAGCGCTTGCGCAAATCGTCATCGTTTTGCAGGAACCGGCCCAGCGGGGCATAAACGGTCTGGTGCACCACCGCCGGCAGTAAGCGCATCAGGCGCCAGATCAGTCGTGATTTGTCGAAGGGCGAAACCTCCGGCACCTGGTCCCTGCCCAGTACCGCCCGGTAAACCTGCCAGAGGAATCTCGACGGCAGAGAGAACTCCACCCCTGCCGCGATGCCACAGCCGCCCCCGTTTCCATCTGCCGAAGGATCCGCAGCCAGTGCCAGTTTGAGCCATTGGGCGATACCGTTGCTCTGAACCAGGATGACCTCGTTCTCCAACGGTGGCAGCGGATAGCGCTTCATCCACGACACCAGCAGATCCCGCATGGTTTCCGGGTGGTTGCCATGGGTGAGAATGAGACGGGGGGTGCTGAGGTTTTTAGTCACGGTGGTTCATCGAGAAAAAGCTTCGGGATTTATCATAAACAATCAGTTTATGCGCTGACTCGGATAGGCGCCTTCATGCGAGTTTGCATCAGGCGTTCGACCGTACAGCGGGCC
>JBILXN010000082.1:0-9787 GCA_044378425.1 Methylococcaceae bacterium | reverse complement strand
CTCAGGAATCCATCGCCAGACGCCATGTTGCGGCCTGTAAGTCTCGCCCTTGTTATGGGTATGCTGACGGCCTGCGCTGCAATGGAGGCGAGCAAAACCCGGGATACAGAGCAACTGCTGGCCGCCGCTGGTTTCCAGATCAAACTGGCGGATACACCGGATACGCTGGCTCACACTCAAACCCTCACCCAGCACCAATTGGTACCGCATGAAAAAGATGGCGCTGTTTACTATGTCTGGGCCGATGTCACTACCTGTAAATGCATTTATTGGGGCAATGAGCAGGCCTATCAGCGCTACCAGCAGATGGCGGTGCAGAAAGAAATAGCAGACGAGCAGCGAATGGCCGCCCAGATGAACCAAAATGCCGCAATGAATTGGGGGATGTGGGGTGCTGGACCCTGGTACGCCTACTGAGTGGGGTGTCCCGGGCAAGGCGGGGTCTCTCGCCTGCCTTGACAGAATGGGTTTACTTCACTAATTTTTGATGTTTCGACGCGATGCGAAATACCTGTTATTGCACCGATTAACGTCATGCCTGAACCGAATTCTGGCAAGGCTAGCATTCCTACAACGCTTAAAGTGGAGCCCCCATGACCGTTGCCGACGTATTCCGCCCTACCGGGCTTATTCTCCGCGCCTCCCTGATCGCGCTGACTGTCGGTCCGGTGTTGGCGGCTGATGATCCGGCCGTCACTGCCGAGCGTGGTGCGAAAGTGTTCGAGGCCCACTGCGCGAGCTGCCATGCTGCCGATCTCGGCGGTTATCTGGCGCCTGCACTGAACAAGGATCGACTCAAAGGCCGCAGCCCCACATCGCTGCGCAGCCTTATCATGACCGGTTCCTTCGATACACTGATGCCGCCGTTTTATGGCCGGCTGACTGACGAGGAGATCCGTTCCGCCGTTAAATATGTTTCCAGTACACCCAAACTGGACCCGCAATGGTCGCTGGACGATATCCGCAAATCAGTCAAGGTACACATCGCCGACGAATCTACCCTGCCCGAAAAACCCACCTACGCCATCGACAATATCGACGATCTGCTGGGCGTCGCCGCCCGCGGTCGCTATGGCAGAGGCGAAGGCTCGAAGGCCGTGTTCATCAACAGCGCCAACAATATCAAGGTGGGTGAAATACCGACTGTCACGGCAGCTCACATTATTGAATTTAATCCGGTCAACCCCCGTTGGGCCTATGTCAAGACTGATACGGCCGAAATTTACAAGGTAGATCTCTACAGCATGAAGGTCGTGCGCGAGGTCAAGACCGGCCTGAATGGTCCTGCGCTCGGCGTATCCCGTGATGGCAAATACCTGATGGCCGGCTCGTTCGTTCCGCATAATGCCGTGCTACTGGATGCCAACACACTAGAGCCACTGAAATACTTCACGCTTGAAGGCACCGACCCGGACGGCAAGTTCGTAACCTCCGATTCGGGGATGATCACCGGCACGCCCTATGCCGACATCTTCGCGATTGCGCTGGAAAATGCCGGTCAGGTATGGATTGTCGATCTTGACAAGCCTGACTTCCCGGTAACCCGGATCACCGATGTCGGCCGTCACCTGCATGATGCTTTTCTCTCCCACGGTGGACGCAATCTGATGATTGCCTCCTACGATGACAGCATAGTTGCCGCGATTGACCTTGAGCAGCGCAAGATTATCAAGAAATTGCCGGCAGGCTGCGTGCCGCACGTCGGTGGCGGTTCGGTGGTCAAGGTCAACGGCAAGACTTTGGGTTTCGGCACCAATTTTGGTGATTGTGACAAGGAAGTCGTCAGCGTCTGGGACTTGGATGCCATGGAGGTCGTCAAGCAGATACCGGTGCTGGGGGGTACCGAATCCCCCGCTGCTCATTACAATGCGCCCTATGTAGCTGTCGATATCATCAGCAAGGACCGCCGTGCCCGTACGATACAACTGATAGACAAAAACACACTGGAAGTGGCCAGAACGCTTGACGTTGGGGGTCATGCCTACTTTCCTGAATACAACGCCAGCGGCAAACTGCTCTATGTGAGTGCCGGCTATACCGGCGATGAAGTCGTGGCATTTGATTCCACCACCCTTGACCGGGTCGCGGCCTTCCACATGGATAGCCCGGCGGGAATTTTCTCCCGCGCCCGTGCCCGCTTCATGACCCGGGGCCTTGCCCCCGGCAATCCATGAAAGGCCGGCCCCAAAATGAGGTGATGACCTGCAACACTCGAACCGGAGGCGACAGGATTATGAAACGTATACTATTGATATTATTGACGGGGCTCAGTCTTTATTCAGGCTTCGCGGCAGCGGCCAGCATTGAGGCCGGCAAGCAGGCAGCATCCACCGTTTGTGCCTCCTGCCATGGCGTGACCGGCATCAGCGCCAGTGACGCATTCCCCAATCTCGCGGGGCAGAAGGCCGGTTACCTTGTCAGCGCCCTCAAGGCCTATCGGGTGGGCAGTCGCAAGGCCCCCATCATGAATAACATGGCGGCCGGACTCAGCGATCAGGCTATAGATGATCTTGCAGCGTATTTCGCCAGTCTCAAACCCGTACCCTGAGCCATGAGCTTACCAGGGCCGTTGCTCGCCGCACTCCTGCTGTGTCTGGCGGATGGGCTGCAGGCAAACCCTGTCGCCGGCTCAAAAGCCGGCGCACTCAAGGCCCTGCTTCAGCAGGACTGCGGAGCCTGTCACGGCATGACGCTCAAAGGTGGGCTGGGGCCGCCACTGGTAGCCGAAGCACTGATAAACAAGCCGGACGCGGTTCTGGTCGATACCATATTGAACGGCCGGCCCGGTACCGCCATGCCGCCCTGGCGCACCATGATCACACTCGACGACGCCCATTGGCTCATCTCTTACCTGCGACAGTCACACTAATGAAATTGCAGTCAGTGCCGCCTCCTGATCTGTACCGATCCTCACGCTTGCGATCGGGATTCGCCTGGATCATTCTCCTCACACTGCTGACGGGAGTGTCCTCTGCCGCGGAAGTGCGCGGAACCGGTGACCTAGGAGTCATCGTCGAACGTGCACGCGGCAGTCTTACACTGATTGACAGCAGTACGCGTAGCCAACGGGGCAGGGTGGAGGGGCTGGGTGATCTATCTCATGCCAGCGTGGTTTATTCACCTGACGAACGCTACGCCTATGTTTTTGGGCGGGATGGCGCACTGACCAGGGTCGATATACTCGAAGGCCGCATCGTCAAACGAATTGAGCAGGCCCATAACAGCGTTGGCGGCGCCATTTCGCAGGACGGTCGCTTCATTGCCACCTCCAACTACGATCCTGGCGGGGTGAGGATCTTTTCGGCTGACACGCTGGAAAAAGTCGCCGATATCCGGGCTGAATACGGCAAGGGTCAGCTTTCCAGGGTGGTCGGACTGGTCGATGCACCGGGCCAGCGTTTCGTCTTCAGCCTGTTTGATGCCGGAGAAATCTGGGTCGCTGACCTGCATGATCCTGGCAAACCCGGCCTGCAGAAATTCAAAGCCGGCAAAGAACCCTATGATGCCCTGATCTCCCCCGAAGGCCGCTACTACATCGCGGGGCTATTTGGAGAGGATGGTCTAGCCTTGCTGGATCTCTGGCAACCGGAAGCCGGGATCAGACGGATCGTCCCCGAGTATGCCAAGAACGACCCAAAACTACCGGTATTCAAAATGCCCCATCTGGAAGGACGGGCCCTGATCGGCGATTACTGGTTTCTACCGGCCGTTGGCCATCATGAAATGCTGGTCATTGACCGGCGGAACTGGCAGGTAGTCCGCAAAATTCCGCTTGATGGTCAGCCGGTTTTTGTCATACCCCGCCCCGATGAACGACAGATATGGGTCAACTTCGCCCTGCCTGACAACGATACGATCGAGATTATCGATACCCGTGATCTGAGCGTGACCAAGCGGCTCAATCCCGGCAAAGCCGTATTGCATATGGAATTCACCCCCAAGGGTGAAGCCGTGTGGGTATCGGTGCGAGATGATGATCGGGTAGTGGTCTACGATACCGAGACCTATAGGGAACTTGCGCGGTTGTCAGTAGATAAGCCTAGTGGCATCTTCCTCACCGCCCGAGCCCACCGGCTAGGGCTCTGACAGGCCTCTTTGCCATGACAGTAACCGGCTTGCAGCAACGCCTGCTGAACGATTTTCAGCGGAATTTTCCGCTCACTCCGACCCCTTATGCCGACATGGCTGACAAACTGGGTGTTTCGGAAGTCTGGGTGCTCGCAACGCTTCGGCAACTGCGTGACAGTCGCTACATCAGTCGGGTGGGCGCAGTGTTTTCACCCAATAGTGTAGGTGCCAGTCAGTTGGCTGCCATGGCGGTGCCTGCTGAACGATTGGACAGCGTGGCCGAATGGGTCAGCGCCATGCCTGAGGTCAACCATAATTACGAGCGCGAGCATGAATACAATCTCTGGTTTGTACTCACCGCTAGTGATGAAACAAGGCTGGCGGAAGTCACAGCTACCATTGAGCAACACTGCGGGCTACCGGTTCTATCGCTCCCGTTACTCGAAGAATTCCTTATCGACCTTGGCTTTGAAATAAATTTTGAGGCTGCGAGTTCATGATTTCGGGCAGCCCGCTCTACGTTCCCGATGACCCCCGCGACCAGGCCTTGCTGAGACTGATGGAGGATGGCCTGCCGCTAGTGACGCGGCCTTATGCCGAACTGGCCTGTCAGGTCGGCTATAGCGAAGAGGAGGTGATCGGGCGCATTGAGTTTTGGCAGTCGCTGGGACTGATCAAACGGCTGGGCGTCATCGTCCGCCACCGACCACTCGGCTATCGTGCCAACGCCATGGTGGTATGGGATGTGCCAGACGCGGAAGTTTCCCGTATCGGGCACCAGATGAGTCAGTTGACTGGCGTAACGCTCTGCTATCGCCGCCCCCGACGCCTGCCGGACTGGCCCTACAATCTGTTCTGCATGATTCACGGCAAGGATCGGACTCAGGTCGAAGCGCAGATTGAGGCAGTGAGTGAGACCTGTGGCCTAAGTCAGGTGGCGCGGGCGATCCTTTTCAGCCGCCGCTGTTTTAAGCAAAGAGGGGCCCGCTATCGTGTCGCTAACAGGGCATCACTCCCCATCCTGGACACGTCACCAACCGACTGACTCTGAATGAACGAAATCGAACGCCACATTATTAACGGACTGCAGCAAAGTTTTCCGATTTGCGAACGACCCTTCGAGGCCGCCGCCGAACAACTGGGTCTGAGTGAAGATGACGTGATCGCGGCGTTAAAGGCCTTACTGGCGCAGGGTGTTTTGAGTCGCTTTGGCCCGCTTTATCATGCCGAACGCCTTGGCGGTGCCCTCAGTCTGGTGGCCATGCAGGTACCGGAGAGCGATTTTGATCGAGTAGCCGCACTGGTCAACGCCTGGCCTGAAGTCGCGCATAACTACGCCCGCGATCATGCCTTTAACATGTGGTTTGTTGTGGCAACCGAAAAGCCGGAACGTAAGGCCGAAGTGTTGGCGGCCATCGCGCATGAATCCGGGCTTCCGGTATTTGATATGCCCAAAATCACGGAATACTTTGTTGGGCTCAGGCTTGAGGTATGAGTAATCCTGCAGAGAAGCCGGGCCATTACATCCCTGATGAGGCTGATCGCCGCATTATTCGCGCCACTCAGGCAGGTCTGCCCTTGGTGGCCCGGCCTTACCATGCGGTGGCAGAGACCGTCGGCCTTTCGGCTGAAGACGTAATGTCCCGCCTGAGGACCATGCTTGAGCGCGGTATCATCCGCCGCATTGCTGCCATCCCGAACCACTACCGGCTCGGCTACCGCGCCAATGGCATGACGGTGTGGGATGTGCCCGATGAAGTGGTGGATGAGTTTGGCGCGTTGATAGGTAACCTGCCTGCAGTCAGTCATTGCTACCACCGCCCCCGTCATCTGCCCGACTGGCCCTACAATTTTTTTGCGATGGTGCATGGCCGCAGTCGCGATGAGGTCGAGGACGAAACCCGCCGCATTGCGGCGATTCTTGGGTCGCATGATCGCGGCCATACCATTCTTTACAGCACCCGCATTCTCAAGAAAACCGGCTTGCGGATTGCCGAATAAAAACCCACCCTCACAAACGACCCTGCGCCCATGTTTCGTATCTCCCAGTACCTCGCAGAACTACTCCAGCCGCCGTCAGAGGTGCCGGACCAGCCGTTGCAGCGGCGGCAGTTGCCGGGGCCGGTGGTGATCTGGAACCTGATCCGGCGCTGTAATCTGACCTGCAAACATTGCTATACGACCTCGGCGGATATTGATTTTCCGGGAGAATTATCCACCCGCGAGGTGTTCGATGTGATGGACGATCTCAAGGCTTTTGGCGTTCCGGTACTGATCCTTTCCGGCGGCGAGCCGCTGTTACGACGCGATATTTTCGACATCTCCCGGCGGGCCAAAGCCATGGGGTTTTATGTCGGGCTCTCCAGTAATGGCACTCTGATTAACGAACAGATCATCGACGCCATCGCAGCCATAGGCTATGACTACGTTGGCGTGAGTATCGACGGTCTCCCCAAGACCCACGATGCCTTTCGCCAGAGTGCCGGATCTTTCGATGCCTCCCTCCGCGGGATCAGACTGTGCCGCGAACGAGGCATCAAGGCGGGCCTGCGTTTTACACTGACCCGCGATAACCACGCCGATCTACCGGCCATGCTGGAACTCATGGCGCAAGAGTCTATCGACAAGTTTTACCTGTCTCACCTCAATTATGGAGGTCGCGGCAATCGCCATCGCCAACAGGATGCTGTGTTCGACATGACCCGCAAGGTGATGGACCTGCTGTTCGAAACCTGCCTTCAACGTCTGCGGGAAGGCCATCCGGTCGAGTTTGTTACCGGCAACAACGATGCCGACGGGGTCTACCTGCTGCATTGGGTGAAACGCAGATTTCCCGAACACCACGCCCAGATACGGGCAAAACTCAGGCAATGGGGGGGGAATGCCTCCGGCGTCAACATCGCGAATATCGACAATCTCGGCCATGTCCATCCCGATACCTTCTGGTGGCATCATGATTTGGGCAGTGTGCGGGAACGGCCATTCTCCGACATATGGGCTGATCTGAGTGACCCCTTGATGGCCGGCCTCAAGCAAAGACCCCGCCCCGTGCAGGGCCGCTGTCGCGCTTGTGCACATCTTGATATCTGCAACGGCAACACCCGGGTACGCGCCGACCAGATGTCGGGTAATCCCTGGGCAGAGGACCCAGGGTGCTATCTGACCGATGCTGAAATAGGACTGGCTGGCTGCAACGGGGATTCCGCTGCCACTACAGCCCCTCTGACACAGACCCAAGCATGAATTTTTTACCTGTATTTCTCAAACTGACCGGGCAACCGTGTCTGGTCATCGGCGGGGGTGAGGTGGCGGCGCGCAAGGTAGGGGCGCTGCTGCGGGCACGGGGCGACGTCACGGTGGTATCGCCCGAATTAGGGGCTGAGCTGTGTGCTCTGCTAGGGGAGGGGCGTATCCGTCATCGCTGCAAGGCGTTTGAACCGACCGATCTGGCTGACTTCAAACTGGTCATTTCAGCCACCAATCGCCGCGAGGTGAATGAGGCTGTGGCCGACGCCGCCAACCGCTGCGGCATGCCGGTTAACGTGGTCGACTGCCCCGAATTGTGCTCATTCATATTTCCCGCCATCGTTGATCGTTCGCCAGTCGTCATCGCCGTATCCACCGGAGGGGCTTCGCCGGTGCTGGCGCGACTGGTTCGGGCCAGGCTTGAAGCATCCATTCCCGCCGCTTACGGCAATCTGGCGCGTCTTGCCGAGAAATTCCGCAGCAAGGTCAAGACCGTAGTGACGGATTCGACCCGCCGGCGCCGCTTTTGGGAATCCGCACTGGAGGGCGGCATAGCCGAACTCCTGTTCGCCGGCAGGGATGAGGAAGCCGTGGCCCAGTTCCAGCAGTTGCTGACTGCAACCGCCGAGGCGGAGGAGGGTGTTGCCGGGACGGGGTTTGTCTCGCTGGTAGGGGCAGGTCCTGGCGATCCAGATCTCCTGACCTTGCGTGCCCTGCGCACACTGCAGGAAGCCGATGTGATCGTCTATGACCGGTTGGTGTCTGACGACATTTTGCGATTGGGCCGTACCGATGCCGAGCGTATCAATGCCGGCAAGGCGAGAAGCCGACATACCTTGCCGCAGGATGATATCAACGCCCTGCTGGTTCGGCTGGCCAGGGAGGGCAGGAAGGTCGTCCGACTGAAAGGCGGTGACCCATTCGTGTTCGGTCGGGGCGGTGAGGAAATTGAAACTTTGCAAGCCCAAGGCATACCCTTTCAGGTGGTTCCGGGTATTACCGCAGCCACCGGATGCGCTGCCTATGCCGGAATCCCGCTGACCCATAGAGATTTCGCTCAGGCAGTAACGTTTGTAACCGGCCACACCCGGGATGGCGTCATCAGTGGGATCGATTGGGCGGGACTGGCCAGGCCCCAACAAACGCTGGTCATTTATATGGGGTTGCAGGCCTTACCCTTGATTCGGACAGAGTTAATCAGGCACGGTGTCAGCCCTGAAGTGCCGGCCGCGATCATTGAACAGGGCACAACAGCCAAACAGCGGGTAGTGACTGGAACCTTGAGCAATCTCTACGAAAAAGCCGGGGAGCAGGCCATAGAGTCCCCAGCCTTGATCATCCTCGGTGACGTGGTCAGTCTACAGAGCAAATTGTCCTGGTTTCGGACGCAGATTTCGCCTGATGAACACGCCGCTCAAATCTGAGAAACCGCTGGCTGAGCCCGACATGGAATCTCTCCATGGCGGTGCCTGAAGGCGTTAGCGGTTCTGACTAACATGGACTTGATCTCTGACCTCATTGAGTTGCTGTCGCAACCAGGTATGGCCAGGGTCAGTGCCCATATTCTTTGGCCAGATCAGGAACGATCTTAAAGACGGGACCTCCACAGGGAGTCTGTACTGCTTTATTCCGAAAAGATCACCCAAGGTATCGGCCATTCTGCGGTTGGTTAACGCCAGAAGTTCGGTTTTGCGTACCGCATTGAATACAGCCGTCGGGTTAGGCACCTCAAGGACTGTCAAAACCTTCATGATCTCAAGAAAATTGTTGAGGGCCTCGTCTTTCGCTTTGTCCAGCAGATTGTAAGAGGTCACAAAGCTTTCTCTGATGCAGTCCTCCAGCGAAGGTTCGCTTTGTACCCGTGGGTGATCCGCTCTGGCGATGATGACCAGTTCATCCTCGCCATAGATCACCTGTTCAAGGAATGGATCATCAAACTGGCCGAAATGTATGGCGGCATCCAGACGATTGTCATGCAGCAATATCGGAATTTCATGCTCCGGATCGATCGTGCGGATCGTAAGGCGGGTATTTGGAGCAATCGACATTAATCTGTCGTAAAGCGTGGAACCATATATGACGCCCCCACTAAAAGACACGGCGATCACAAAGGTGCGGAAACTGGTGGCGGGGTCGAAAGATTTTTTTTCGGAAAACTCGACGCGGATCACATCCAGTGCCTTATGGATTTGTGAGTAAAGGTCATCGGCTTTGAGGGTGGGCACGACACCGGTCGAGCGGCAGTTGAATAGCTGATCACCCACCAGATAACGTAACCGGGAGAGCGCATTGCTGACCGCGGGTTGCGACATGCCCAGTCTTTGCGCTGCTTTTACCTGATTGCGGGTCTCATAGACGGCTTCAAATACGGTTAGCAGGTTAAGATCTACACTTCTTAGATTCAACACATCAAGGCCTCGATCGAAGGGAGAAGTTCAATTGAATTCATGGGGTTATCCGATGGTGTTATTAC
>JBILXN010000163.1:0-5571 GCA_044378425.1 Methylococcaceae bacterium | reverse complement strand
GCAGCCGTCGCGTTTCCAGTCCTCGATCTGGTTGATGACTTCCTGTACGCGTTGATCATGGCGGGCGGGTGCGCTCCGGAGTCGGAACATGATCTGATTTCGGATCATCACGAAGGCGCTGTACAGGCAGGAAATGGGCAGCAGCACTACGGTGGCAAACAGTCCGCGATGGTGTGTCAGGATGTATTCAAACATCTGGCCTGGGTCGAAGCCGGCTTTTTTCATGCTAGGGTCTCTGTTTCGTTTTCGGACGGTAAAATGGGAATAAGTGCAGCAGGGCAGGGCATCTGACGTGAGGCCTCCCTACCTATGACCGGACATAATGGCCCTGTCATCCGGTTTTTCCGGCCATGCCGCAAGTCCGATAATGGCCAAGTATGGTAGCATTCGACCGATATGCGACGTAACTTCAAATCGATATGAGCGTAGGTACAACTCTGGTCACCGGTGCCACGGGTCATCTTGGCGCCAACCTTGTGAGACGACTGCTGGCCGATGGCGAAACCGTGCGGGTGCTGATGAGGCCCGGCCGCGACAATGGGGCCATGGACGGACTTTCGGTCGAGCGGGTCGAAGGTGATTTGCGTGACGCCGAGTCGGTGGATCGGGCTGTGGCGGGGTGTCGGCGGGTTTACCATTGTGCAGCGCTGGTTTCTACGATTGAGGGCGATGCTGCTCATAAACAGGCTATCTTCGATACCAATGTGCGGGGTACCCTGCATCTTCTGGATGCTGTTGCGAGGCATGGCGTTGAGAAAACCGTGGTCTCAGGCTCGCTTAGCGCTACCGGGTATGATGGCGACAGGCCTAGCCACGAGGGTTTGCCGTTTTACCCCTTCGACCGGCACCTGCCGTACGGGTTTTCCAAGCATCTGGTGGAGCATCATTGTCTGCGTGCGCATGCCGAGGGTCTGAATGTGGTCGTGGCGACCTCTTGTGCCATCGTCGGCGGTCATGACTACGCGCCTTCGCGGATTGGCCAGGTGTTGATTGATCAGGCTCAGGGCCGGCTCAGGGCCTATATTCCAGGTGGTTTCGAGTTTGTCTCCACGCGCGATATTGTCGAAGGTCATGTGCTGGCGATGCAGAAGGGGCGGTCCGGACAAAAGTACATCATTAGCACCGCCTATTCGACGGTAGATGATCTGCTGGCACTGTTTGCTGATATCACGGGCCGCCCCAAGCCCCGCCTCCGCCTGCCGATACCGGTGATGGCCACACTAGCCGAAGTGGCGGACAAGACCTGGTTCCGACTGTTCCCGAACCGGCCGCGCCGGTTTACCCCAGCTGCTGTCAGGCTGCTGGATATGCGGCGACGGGCCAGCCATGCCAAAGCTCGCGACGAACTGGGTTTCCAGCCCACCGGACTTAAGCCCGCAATCCAGGGCGCTTACGACGATTTTGTAAGACGCGGCGTTATTACGCCCCGTTAAATACCCTCTACCCCAATCACTCTAAACTCCGGAGATTCCTGACCATGAGGAATGCCCAAACCGAAATGTCGAATATTCCTCCTTCGTTTGCCGAAGCCAAAAACTCGCGCCAGAAAGCGCGCGCAGCCGGTATGGACCCCGATCGCTGGTATGCGGTCGAATATGACAAGGCCATCAAAAAAGGTGAGGTAAAAGAGGTTACGTTCTGGAATAACTCCATCGCCATCTATCGTGGCGAAGATGGCGTACTGGCGGCAGTACAGAACCGTTGTCCCCATCGCCAGCTCAAGCTCACTCATGGTGCAGTTGAAAAGTGCCAGCTACGCTGCGCTTATCATGGGTGGTCGTTCAATCGTGACGGCTGGCTGACCGATTATTCCCACGACAGTTTTGGCAAACCCCTGATCAAGCATCAGATACGGACCTTTCCGGTCGAGGTGCGCTATGGCCTGATCTGGCTATTTCCGGGCGATGCGAGCCGGGCCACCGAACAGCGTATCCCCGAAATACCGGAAATATCCGGGGATGATCCTTGGGCGGGTTTCACGGTTGATTACACCTGGCGTACCCATCATTCGATGGTCATCGATAACATATGCGATTTCGCCCATGCCTTTCTCCACCGCAAATATCAGCCTTTTGTCGATGCCAAGCTAACCCATTATGAAGCGGACGATAACCGCGTCTACCTGACTTATGACACCTTTATGGCTTCTGGCAAGTTTTCCCGCTTTTTCGTCAATCGCAAGCGTGTGAATACCCGTTCCATCGAAATCTGCTATGACTACCCCTATCAGTGGTCCAATACGGGTGACAGCATCAAACATTGGTGTTTTCTGCTGCCGGTGAATGAAAAAACCACACGGGTTTTTTTCGTATTTTTCTTCGACAGTATCAAAATTCCCCTGCTTGCCATGAATGCACCCAAATGGCTGACCCAGCGCGTATTGAATATGTCAGTACCCTTACTGTTCAAGCCACTCCTGGCTGAGGATGGTATTGCCCTGGAGGCGGAACAGACCGGCTACGAGACCCATTGGGATGCGCCGCCCATTGAGTTGAACCCGGTGGTGCCGCTGTTTCAGAAACTCACTACCGAAAAGTGGCATGATTATTTGAGTCGGCGGGACGGGAAGGTGAGTTCTCCGGTCAGTAAGCCTGCGGCCTAAAGTTTGATTTTCCCGCGTCGTGCACGCCTATTTTACAGCCACCCGGCGCGGCGAAGTTGCCGATAGAGTAGGCCGCAGCCCAGTCCGGTGAAGATCATGGCGGTAGGATAGCCGTATTCAAATTGCAGTTCCGGCATGGTTTCGAAGTTCATGCCATACATGCTGAAGACCATGGTGGGGATGGCGAGGATGGCACCCCACCCGGCCAGTCGCTTGACCACCTCGTTCTGGCGAACGGTGACCAGCGCCAGATTGACCTGCATGGCATCCGAGAGCGTCTCCCGCAGTCGTTCGGTGCCGCGAATCACCCTCACGATATGGTCCTGAACATCTCGGTAATAAGGCCGCAAGTCCTTGGCAATGAGGTCGGTGTGCAGTCGGAGCAGGGCGGTGCAGATATCGCCGACGGGTGCCGCTGCGTCCCGCAGTGTTGCTACCTCCCGCTTCAGTCCGTACAACCGCTCAATTAAAGGGCCATCAAGATTACTGGCAAAAATGTCATCCTCCAGTCCATCAAGCTGCTTCTGCTGATAGTCGGCGACCTGTAAAAACTGATCGACCAGGAAGTCCAGCAGTGCGTACAACACAAAGCCTGGCCCTTTTCTGAGGTGGGCGGGGTGGGCTTCGCAACGAGTCTTTATGCGGTCGTATCGGGTGTGTCCGCCATGTTGAATCAGGATGACAAACCGCTGGCCGATGAAGGCATGGAGTTCACCATAGAGGGTTGTGCCGCCTTCGAGCGCAACTGTATGAAAGGTTAAGAACAGAATATCGCCATAGTCCTCCAGTTTGGGGCGCTGATGCGCGGATCGGGCATCTTCCATAGCCAGTTCATGCAAATTGAATTCCTCTTCTATTTTTGCCAGTTCCTGCGCCGTGGGGTCGGCCATGGTGAGCCACACGAAGCCATCGGGCTCCTCCAGCAGGTCACTGATGTTGTCCAGAGGCAGACCGCTGATGTGCTGGCCGTTTCGGTAGGCTGAGAAATTCAGGGACATGTCGCTACTTCGCGTTTTTTCAGTGCGTGTTCGAATCTGCGGGTGCCACGTGAGGGTGAATTCTGCCCGCTGAGTTATGGCCACATTGGCCGGTGGGTCCAGCTACCCATCAGGTCTTACCCGAACCCGATGAGTGCTATGTCGCACAGTTCCGATGGTCGCCCCGGCTCATCGGCATCCAGGACGGCGTAGAGGCGATCCGGTTGGTCCGGCCGTGCGCAGATCCCCTCGATTTTCTCTCGGAACAGGCTGCCATCAGGGTGCCTGATCTCAATCCACTGGCCCTGACCATGTTCGTCAAGGGCGCCAATGGCAGAGCCGATGACCTGCCCATCACTCACGGTGTTGATGGATAGTTCGGCACTGGCGCTATAGATCATCTGCCCGCCAGACCAGCAGGCGTCAGTGAAGCTCAGCGGTGCATTTTCAAGTGCGCCGAGATCGTAGTGCACGATTCGAGCTAAATCTGGCAAATCGGCGTTTTCGGGAGATTCGAGATAAGCCTCCAGGGGCTGCCAGTCGATATCACAACTGGCATTCACCGGTTGCAGGCCATTGTTTTGAGCACCATTGCCCCGGTTGAATAGGCGAATACGGTTGCTCAGCCAGACGACACCCTCAATGTTCAGTTCGCTGCCGCTGAATTCGGTTTGTGCCATGAATTCCGCATAGAGGCGACTGGCAGGGTGTAGGGATGCTGTCCCGCCGCTGCTGATTCTGACGATGCGGGTCCGTCGTTCTGTTGCGCCCGAGCCGAAACCAAACAGGATGTCTCCGTCTGCGGTGGGTACGCTAAAGCAGGCTTCCAGGTCGGGTTTGTCTGATTTGTTGCCGCGATTGTCGTCAAATTGCCGTATTCCATCGGGTGCTGAGGGTAGCGTGACCGAAGCGACCCGGCCGGTCGTCGGATCGACAAGCGCCAGAAACAGGGCATCATCCTGCACGACGGCGAGGTGTCCATTCATCCAGCAAAGTCCAGACCCTGCCCGGACATGAGCGGGTCGGTCCAAGGTTGCATCCGGTCCTTCGCTGTAAAGCAATGCCGAACGACTAATGACCGTGGCCGAACGTCGGGGATCTCTGAGTGAGCGATGCAATGGGGTCATGAGTGTATTGGTTGCCATTGCGGTGAGGACAGCGGGTCCAGAGCGAAATCAATGATCTCATCAAGCAATTGTGGAAAGTGCCTCAAGCTGTGATCGCCACCTTCGATGACGGTCTGGCGGGCGTCGGCATATCGTGCGACCGCTTCCCGATAGTCGATAAGTTCATCGCCGGTCTCCACGATCAACCACAGCTTGTCGGGATGGGCCGGCATCTGTCTGTCAAACCGGTGTAGCGCAGCCAGATGCGCAGGGGTGAAATTAAAGTTCTCGCCAGTGTAGAGGTTGGTCTGGCGGCCGACGAACGTGGCCAAGGTTTTCCACGGCTGGCTGGCCGGATTGATGAGTACGGCTCGGCTCCCATGCTTGCCCGACAGATAGGCGGCATAGTAACCGCCCAGCGAACTGCCAATGAATACGGGCGCCTCTGCCAAATCTGCAACGGCGGCATCAACATATTCAATGGCCGCAGCAGGATCCGCCGGCAATTGCGGACACCATAACTGATCTTTCATCCCCAACTCGCTCAGACGTTGGGCCAGTTGCCTCGCTTTACTGGACGCCGGCGCCGAACGGAACCCGTGCAGATAGATAATCATGACTCGATGAGGCTGCTCAATTTAAGGGCAAGACGCTACCCGTTGCGGATAAAAGATTATAGCGGGATTCCTTAACAGACCGGACTTACCTCAATGCCAGCGCTTTAGGGATTACAGCGATTGCTCCTTCAGGCGGTCTTTGTTAGGGTTCAGCCTGATTCAAGACGTAACCGGAGCAGATGGCCATGAAGGGTGATAAAAAAGTAATCAAGTACCTCAATAAGGTTCTTGCTAATGAATTAACGGCAATCAATCAGTATTTTCTGCAT
>JBILXN010000006.1:0-27045 GCA_044378425.1 Methylococcaceae bacterium | reverse complement strand
GGGCCTCAGCAAACTCAACGAGAAGGAGTACCACGAATCGATTGATGAAATGAAGCACGCCGATAGGCTCATTGAGCGGATTCTGTTCCTGGAGGGGCTACCGAATTTACAGGAACTGGGCAAACTGAGGATTGGTGAGCACACACTCGAAATGTTGCAGTGTGATCTGGCATTGGAAATGGAGGCGATTCCCGATTTGCGGGAGGCCATCGCCTATTGTGAGCAGCTCGGCGATTACATCAGCCGTGATCTGTTCCAGCACATCCTTGAAAGCGAGGAGGAACATGTGGACTGGCTGGAAACTCAGCTGGATCTCATTGAGCGGGTGGGCATCCAGAACTATCAGCAATCAATGATTTAACTGACACGGTGCCCCGGGGGGCTGGATCTTTTATGTCCAGCCCGAGGTCTTGTTCAGGCCGCCGACAGGACGTGGTTCTCAGTGGCACCCGAATTTTGCAGGCATTCATTGATGACTTGACGGGCCGCCAGTGCGCATTTACCGCACTGATCGCACGCGCCGAGTTCCTGCCTTAGCCCACGGATAGAACTTACCCCTTTTTCGGTAACGGTTTTACGGATCTGGCTATCAGTCACACCCTTGCAAATACAGATGTACATGTTCAATCACACGAAGTGGTATGGTTGAACTCATCCTAGTCGAAACAAGAATGATTATCAATAGTGAGTTTTTGTGGGCCTTTGGTCGTTGTCGCTGTGGGTGATGTGGGTGTGCAATCTACGCCACGGGTTCATCGAAAATCAGCGAGCCTTGGTGTGTGGACGGGCAGAGATTCCGGTCCACGGCATCCGACCTGACCAGCGCACCCAGCCGTATACCCAGCAGCCGGAACTTCTGGTCAAAGCGGATACGGCGTAGACAGACTCTTGCAGCAGAACGTATCACCAGCGGGTCGGCAGTAGGGAAGGCGATAGTCTCATTGCGTGTTATCGTCTGAAAGTCGGCAAACTTGACTTTGATCCCAACGGCCCGGCTCTGATAGCCTTTGCGGGCCAGATCTTCCTGCAAGCGCATACAGAGTGTCAGCAATATTTCTGACAGTTCAGCACGATCTGTAGCAGGGTGCAGGTCGCGCTCGAAAGTCGTCTCCCTGCTGATGGATTTGGTTTCCCGCAGGGTTACCAGCGGTCGCTCATCATGGCCTTGCGCGACTTCTGCCAGCCAATGGCCTTGGCGTCGCCCAAACTCTGCGATCAGCCTTGAGAGATCGATAACCGCCAGATCGCCGATACTTTTGACACCCATGGACGCCAGTCTGGCGTGGGTTCTTGGGCCTATACCATTGATGCGGTTCACGGGCAGAGGCCAGACCAGATCAGGCATATCGACCAGATTCAGCAGGGTCTGGCCGTCTGGTTTGTCCATGTCCGAGGCGAGTTTGGCCAGCATTTTGTTGGGCGCGACACCGATTGAACACGACAAGCCCGTGGCGTCCCTGACCTGTTGCCTGAGTTGACGGGCCAGATTTTGGCTGTCACCTTGAATGGCGGTCAGATCAATGAAAATTTCGTCGATGCCCCGATCTTCGATCGTCGGTGCAATCCCGCTAACCGCTGCCTTGAACAGCCCGGAGTAGTGCCGGTAGTGCTCGAAGTCAGCCGGCAGCAGGATGGCCTGGGGCGCGAGCAGCGCCGCCTTCATGAGTCCCATGCCGGAATGAACACCAAAGGCGCGGGCCTCATAGGTGGCGGTGGTGACGACGCCGCGACCGCTATAATCCTTGAGTCGCTGAAAGCCTGCCAGTCCCTTCTCTGGTGCGGGCATTGCAATCCGACGCCCACCTATCACCAGTGGCAGGCCACGCAGCATAGGGTAGCGGAGCAGTTCGACAGAGGCATAAAAAGCATCCATGTCGAGGTGGGCTATACGGCGCGTCACGGGGCAATCCATGTGTTTTGAGTCTAGACGGTAGCGCTTCATAATAACCCGTTACCATACCGATCCGTTCCTTCAGCGAGGCCCTGCTTATGACCGCAGATGTACTGGTGATCTGTGCCAATCCCTTACTCAATCTGGTTCATGCCGGAGAGTTGATTCCGGGAGAAATAAACCGCATGTCCGCCATGGCTATGCATGCCGAGGGTAAAGGCGTGAATGTTGGCAGGCTGCTGGCTCGGCTAGGGCACCGGGTAGTTCTGACCGGCTTTGCCGGAGGACATAGCGGTGCCTGGTTGCGTGATCTGGTGAAAGCGGAGGGCATGGCAGATGCCTGTATTGACACCCTGGCGCCGGTTCGTGTCGGCTTCATGGCGTCCAGCAGTCATCAGGATCACCCGACTAGCATGCTCCCGAACGGCTTTCCCGTCACCACTGCTGAATGTGACACCCTGTTGCGGCAGATTGATTCACTACTGCCTCACGTGCGATTGGTCATCATCAGTGGTTCCGTGCCGGATGATAGCGCCGAGGATCTTTACCTGTCAGTGCTGGCTCTAGGCCGACGGGCAGGCGTCCCATGCTGGCTGGATGCTCATGGTTCGGCCCTGGTGAAGGCGTTGGCAGGCCCTATAGCGCCCGACCTCGCCAAACCCAATCGCGAGGAGTACGCCCAAAGCACCGAGTGGGATCGGGTGCCGGAACTCCATATCACCGATGGTGGCGGGATTGTCGAGGTACACAGTCGGTCAGAGGGCTCATGGCAGCTGATTCCGCCGACGATTCAGCAAGTCAATCCCATAGGTTCGGGAGATTGTTATGTCGCTGGGCTGGCTCACGGTTGGCTACAGGGCTTACCGCTCGACCAACGTCTGGCACTGGCCTCAAGTGCCGGGGCTGTCAACGCATTACGGCAGGATGTGGCGATGATCCTGCCGCATGAAATCGACCTGTTAATCTCGGAGGTCACCGTAAGGCCTCTCTGATGCGATCAAACCAGGCGGTTGGGTTTAGTTGCAATCAAATTGCTGCTGCATGAACCTCGGGATGCGCTCCTCAAGCCAGTAGCGTGGCCGCCAGGGTAGTGACCCTGAAACAAAGCCGACATGTCCCCCGGCATCAGTCAACTCAAGCCGAACGCTGCTTGATAATTCCGCATCATGGGGGATTACTGCCGGTGTCATGAAAGGGTCATCACGAGAGTGAATGATAAGGGTCGGTCGCCGAATCTGTCCGAGAAATTGTCTGGCACTGGACTTTTGATAGTAATCGCTGGCGTTGGCAAACCCGTAGAGTCGTGCCACTACCATGTCATCGTATTCCCAGAATGACTGTATCCCGGACAAATTACCCAGTGCCTGCAGTTTTTGCGCTTCGACGACCTCGCCTATAGTCTCCAGATGCTCCCGCTTCCAGTTCACAAAGTCCTTGAGTTCCTTCAACAGCTGATTGCGGTAGAGCTTTGAAAAGCCGTTGTCGAGTCGGTCGGCGCAAAGATCAAGTCGTAGCGGCGCCGATACCGCGACCGCAGCCGCGAGGGTCGCAGTCTCACCCCGCTCACCCAGCCATTTCAGAAGAACATTGCCTCCCAGCGAATAGCCTACAGCGCCCAGAGTCAGAGCGGGACGGCGCTGGCTCAGTGTGGTCACAACGTGATCAAAATCCCGGGTTTCACCCGAATGGTAGCCGCGTGATGTGTGGTTGGGGTGACCGCTGCAGCCTCTGAAATTGATTGCTACCGTCTGTAATCCCCGATCCGCGAGGGCCATTTGCATGCCCCGGATGTAGGGTGACTGGGACGAACCCGACAGACCGTGTAACAGAATGACCAGGGACTGGCTCTCTGGACCGAACCAGTCCAGATCAAGAAAATCGCCATCGGGTGTCGTCAGCCGTTCACGATATGATGCGGGTTTGGGTCTGACCCTGAACAATGGCTGCCAGAGTGTTTGCACATGAGGACCGGGCAACCACCAGGCTGGGGTGAAGTCGGCGGTGACAGTCTTGTTCATAAATCCTCACGCTGCGTTATAGGCCTCGGGCCTGTGGCTCGGCTTCACAGACAGGTGCGGGCTGACAAAGGTTCGTGAACCGCTGAGTGAGTCGGGTGACTTCTGCTACAGGCCGACCCCCTGGTCTCAAGCCTTGAGCTGCAGTTCAGTATAAGCAAGGGTCTACTCTGTTGTGGATCAGTAGATTACCGGCCTGGACTTCGGGAGGATACCTGCGCTTGGAATTTTGATTGATATTTCAGAACTTCTGCAACGATCTGGTCGGCTGTCTGTTGGATATCCTTTGCGGTGGCCTTGCGTTCCATGCGGAATTTTGCGGCTATGGCATAGGGGTTGAAACCACCCGGCATCATGCTGGCTTGCTTGGACGTGCCGAAAACGATGAAAGGCTGTGTCGGCTGCTGACCGGCGAGGTCGCTGATGCGTACTTCAATGTCCAGTTGAGTGGCGCCCATGCCAAAGCCGATGGCTGAACGCTGCACCCGATTGCCCTCATCAACGTCGGTAAAACTACCCTGTATCAACCAACCTGCAGTCGGGAGCGGGGGACTGACACTGGCAATTCGTTCAGCACGGATTCCTTTCTCGCTCAGACTGGTGATGAGATCTTCGGCCATGGCCGATACGATTTGCGGCGCCTGTTCCTCCGCGCTGCCGGTCATGCTTGAACCCGGTAGCCGTTTGCCAAGAGTACCCAATAGCCCGCCAGAGTCGACAATTTGATTGGGTAGTCCGCCGATGCCGGGGTCCGTTTTGATGTTGGCGGCATTGAGATCGAAGTCGGCAACATAAACGTTTACCGGGCCGGAGCCAGGGGCGGTCGCGGTTTCGTTCCTGATGTTGACGCCGCCTCTGAGCGAAGAGGCCGAGTGCTGATTTAGAAAATGGCAACCTGATAATAGGGCAAGCAGGGCTGGCAGGATCAGGGGCTTGCAGCTGGACATCATGTTTGATCTCCTGTTGGGTCGAGTAGAGTGAGTGCGAATGCTCAATCCTTCTGATCGCGTTCTTCCGCCCGCCAGAGGCTCATGCGCTCATCAATGACTGAATTGAGGTAGAAGTTTCCACCCGCCGCGCGCTTGGCAAGTTGTAATTGCAGTAGGGCCGACTTGGTCTGGCCCAGCAAATAATAGCCTTCGGCATAATAGCGGTGCGACTCGCCGGCATTACCTAGTTTGCTGTAGGTTTCTGCCATTAGTTCATAAACATCTGGCGTGGCCCGATGATGCTGAGTGTATTCGTGCAGCAGTTTGCGGGCTTTGGCTGCGTCATGGGTGTTGAGCAGTGCCCTGACATAGTTGAGGGTCATGGCCTGGTTGCCGGGGAATCGCTGCAGCGCAAGGTCATAGAGTTGAGCCGCCTTCGTATAATTTTTGCCATCCATCTCGGTGTTAGCGAGCGCGTTCATGAACTGTGACTGATGAGGGTATGTCTGGACCAGTCGCTGCAAACTGGCTTTGGCGGTCTCGTTCTGGCCTAATTTTGACTGGGCCATCGCGAGGCCGTAGGCATTGATATCCTGCTGGGTTTTGGTCCCGCGACCGCTCATCGTTTTGAAATAGTCCAATGCCATGCGGGGACTTGGAGAGGTGAGCAGACGCAGTTTGGCCTTGATCGTCTGGTAAACCATAGAGTCAGGATATTGCCGATAGGCGAACTGCTCGGCTCTGTCCCGTGTGTCGGAAATGCGCGAAACCGTGACCGGATGGGTCAGCAGGAATTCGGGGATATGGTTGCCCGAGAAGCGGGTCGACTGCTGCATTCGCTCAAAGAAGGAGGGCATTGCCCTGGGATCAAACTCTGATTTCGACAGGATCTGCATGCCGACACGGTCAGCCTCGGCTTCGTTGTCGCGGGTGAAGTTGATCTGATACTGAGCGCTGGCAGCTTGGGCCGCCATCATGGCCGCCGTCGCTGCCTGACCGCCGCCACCTTTGGCGCCAATCAGGGCTGCGCCCAGCATGGCAAGGGCAGTAGGGATCGACATACGGCTAGCTGCCTGAAATGTCTGGAATAAATGTCGCTGGGTGACGTGGGAGATTTCATGTGCTAGCACCGAGGCGAGTTCACTTTCTTCCTCGGACAGCAGGATCAACCCTGAATTGACCCCGATGTAGCCTCCCGGTCCTGCAAACGCATTGATGACGGGATCGTTTACCACAAAAAAAGTATAGGGCTGGGAGGGGTTGTCACTGGATGCGGTGAGCCGAGAGCCCAGCGACTGCATGTAGTCCAGAACCTCCGGGTCCTGGTTTACCTCCATCTGGTTGTGCAGATTTCGGTAGAATGCGGCGCCAAGTTCCGCTTCTTGCTGCGGTGTCATCAGGGTGCCGGTGGGATCGCCAATATCGGGTAACTCGATAATCTTCAGCTCGGCCAGTACGCAACGGAAGGGTAGCGCCATCTGGGCGAGAATCAGCAGGCAGGTCAGGAAATGTTTGAGCTTCATGCTGAGATGTGACCAGGTAATTAACCTTAATGTGAGAATGATCGGGATCCGGTCTCGCAGTTTCAAGAATTGCCCATGAAATATGCCATTCAGATCAACGATGCCCCTCATCAGTCGGGTTCCGCAAATTCGGCTTACCAGTTTATCAGAGCAGCCTTGGCCGACGGCCACACCGTCATCAGGGTGTTTTTTTATGGTGACGGTGTATTCAATGCATGGCTTCCTGCTCTGTCCGCAGAGGGGATGAGCACCCCCGACTGGGCTGCACTGGCTGACAGTGCCGATCTGGATCTTGTCTTTTGCATTACAGCGGCAGAGCGGCGGGGGATGCTGGAGAACTCTGCTGGACGGGTAATGGTGCCCACTCTGGTGGGGTTTCGGGCGGGTGGTCTGGGTTTATGGGTAGAGGCCTGCCTTGCGGCCGACCGGGTGCTGGTGTTTGGAGGATAAAACATGACCCAGCGCTTTCTGTTTATTATCAGGACCCCGCCGCAAGGAGGTCTCAGGGTGCGTGAGACGCTGGACATGGTGCTGACGACGGCCGCTTTTGATCAGGCGGTGAGTGTGCTTTATCTGGATGATGGCATCTATCAACTCAGGCAGGGGCAGCAGGCGGAGAACGGCCAGTCGGTGATTGGCGAGATGCTGGAAGCCTTTAGCCTTTATGGGGTCGAAAATGTGTGGGTGGAGCGCGAGTCGCTGTTGAGTCGGCGTATGACCCTGTCGGATCTGGTCATCAAGACCGAGATTGTCGATCGCGCCCGGTTGTCTGCCCTGTTGCAGCGATTTGATCTGGTTCTGGGGCGCTGATTGATGGGCGTTATGCATCTCGTGAGTCGGGCCGACATTTTGGGCACCTGTCTGGCGCGGGCGGGGGAGTCCGATGCCATCCTCCTCCTGAGTGATGGTGTCTATGCGGGCACCTTGTCCGATCTGACAGGCTGGGCGGCACCACCCAGGCTATTCGTGCTGGTTGAAGATTTACGGCTTCGGGGCATTTCCCCTGCCAGTTTGTGCGCGGGGTGGACGCAACTCGACTACCCGGCTTTTGTCCGGCTTACCGTCGAATACAACCCCATAGTGACATGGTGAACCCTATCTTGCAGTTCAACGGTCAGCAGGTTGCCACCACAAAAGACGGATTTTTGGTCAATCCGTCCGACTGGAACGAGACCGTGGCCGTCGCCTTGGCGGGCTCTGTCCCTATTCTTCTTACTGAGGCGCATTGGGAGATCATCCGATACATCAGGGATTACTACCAAAAATTCAGACATCTGCCCAATAACCGCATGTTCGTGAAGGGTGTAAGCCTAATGCTGGGGGAAACCAAGGGTAATTCCATCTATCTCAATGCGCTGTTTGCTGGTAGCCCTGTCAGGTTCGCCTGTCTGGTCGCAGGTCTGCCGAAACCACCGGGCTGTTTTTGATGAGACGATGTTACACGGCGGGTCCTGTATGATCGCTTGTTCCCCAAAGCTGTTCGTAAACGTCGAGATACCCTAGCTGATGCTGTAGACTTGCGCCCTTGTCTGCATCAGTGCGGCAACACAATCCCATACTTGAACATTCAGCCGTGCGCGGATCCTTCCTTCGCCCCGCATGCTGAACAAAGCCAAAATTATAAAGAGAGAATCACTATGTGTTGGAGTGGAGAAGCGTCGGCGGTACTCGCCACAATCGGTTTCGGAACAGCTGCTTACGTCGCCTATAAAGGCGAGTCAAAGGAATTGTGGATACCTCTGACTTATTTTGCCTGTATGGAACTGCTGCAGGCTGCAACATACGTCTACATCGATTTGTGTGATTCCCCACCGAACCAAATTCTGACCTTATTTGGCTACCTGCATATTGCCTTCCAGCCTTTCTTCGTCAACATGGTTGCCATGTACTTCATCCCTGACGAGGTGAAGCAGAAAATTAGCACAGCGGTCTACACCATTTGTGCGATTGGTGCGGTATCCATGATGGTCAAGATGTACCCATTCGCCTGGGCCGGCAATTGTATTGTGGGGCTGGAAGCCTTCTGCGGTAGTCAGGCTTGCTCGGTGTCGGGTGACTGGCATATCGCGTGGCAATTGCCCTTGAACGGCATCAGAATCGACTTGACCCACTTGATTCCTGGCTTCATCTACGGCCTGCACGGCGTAACCTATATTTTGGTGGGATTCGTGATGCCCGTCGTCTACGGGTCTTGGCGCTTCGTGGCGTTCCACATTCTGATAGGACCCCTGCTATCCGAACTGACCACCTCCGATCCCAATGAATATGCTGCGGTCTGGTGCCTGTTCTCAATAGCCCTCTGTCTGTCTGTCATCAAGACGCCTATTCGCAGATACCTGCATGTCGTGCGCTGGCCCTTCTACCCCAAGCCCCAGGCCGCCTGAGAAGCTGCTGCCCCACCTGGCGTGTTACTCAGGTGGGGCGGGCTGACAACGCAATGAGTCGTTTATCCATCCTGGCTTTCTCCGCGTTGATGATTGCCATGGCCTATGTGTCCTACCTGATAGTTTCAGCTCCCGAGGGTGGCGAGGCGTGGGACCAATACGTCAGGCAGCATCAGTGCTCACCGGTCGCATCTGCCGATGGCAGCAACCGAGGTGGTTGGCGTTGTGCCGATGGGACGCTGCATTACCGCTGGCGTCAGCAGAAATAGCGGATCCGGTTTGCCCTGTGCCGCCGTTCCATTTTGGGCTGGCGGTCACTCGCTGTCTGTTGGCGCAGACGCTTACCTTGACGATGGTGATGAGTCCTAGTAACTTACTCGCCTATTTTTTCTTGTCAGATTCGGGGCGTTGCGGCGCCCTGAGCCTTTTCTACTAGGGTGAGAAACGTGGTGCTCAGCGGCGCTGAAATCGTTGTCCAGTGTCTTAAGGACGAGGGTGTTGAATACATCTTCGGGTATCCGGGTGGGTCCGTGCTACACATTTATGACGCCATCTTCAGGCAGGAAGACGTCAAGCACATTCTTGTGCGACATGAGCAGGGAGCAACCCATGCAGCCGATGGCTATGCCCGATCTACGGGTAAACCTGGTGTCGTGCTGGTGACGTCAGGTCCCGGTGCTACCAATGCCGTCACCGGCATTGCCACGGCCTATATGGACTCAATCCCGCTGGTGGTTCTGACGGGTCAGGTTCCGACGCCGGTGATAGGCAGTGATGCCTTTCAGGAGTGCGACACGATTGGCATCACCCGGCCATGCGTGAAGCACAATTTTCTGGTCAAGGATCTGTCCAGACTGGCTGAAACGATCAAAAAGGCGTTCTATATCGCTACCAGCGGCCGTCCTGGGCCGGTTGTGGTTGATATCCCCAAGGATATAACCGACCCCAATATCAAGATCGAATATCACTATCCGGAATCTGTCTCCATACGGTCTTACCATCCCATGGTCAAAGGCCATCGCTGGCAAATCAGGAAAGCGGCAGATCTGTTGCTACAAGCCCGGCAGCCCATGCTGTATACCGGTGGTGGCGTGGTCCTGGGGGATGCATCCGAATCGCTCACGCGGTTGGCTCGACTGTTAAATTTTCCCGTTACCAACACATTGATGGGGCTAGGCGCCTATCCGGCAACTGACAGACAGTTCGTCGGTATGCTGGGCATGCATGGTACCTATGAAGCCAACATGGCCATGCATGACTGCGACATTCTGGTTGCAATCGGTGCGCGTTTCGACGACCGGGTAACCGGAAAGCTTGCCCATTTCTGTCCGCACGCCAGGATCATACATATCGATGTCGATCCCGCCTCCATTTCCAAGACCGTTCGGGTGGATGTGCCTATCGTCGGTGAGGTCGGGCAGGTCGTGAATGAATTGATTGCGATGCTGGAAGAGTCTGACGCAAGACCTGACCCGCAAGCACTAGCGGCGTGGTGGGCTCAGATTGATAAATGGCGCTCAATCGACTGCCTGAGTTTCGACCGGAACAGCGTTCGGATAAAACCTCAGTACGTTGTTGAACAACTTTACCAGGCCACGCGTGGCGAAGCTTTTGTTACTTCCGATGTTGGCCAGCATCAAATGTGGGCTGCCCAGTTCTACAAGTTCGATCAGCCACGTCGTTGGATCAACTCCGGTGGACTCGGCACCATGGGTTTCGGCTTGCCGGCGGCCATAGGTGTAAAACTCGCCCATCCCGAGGCAGACGTAGCGTGTATTACGGGTGAGGCCAGTATCCAGATGTGTATTCAGGAATTGGCTACCGCATTGCAATACCGCACCGGCATCAAGGTTATCAACCTTAATAATGGTTATATGGGTATGGTGAGGCAGTGGCAGGAGTTTTCCTACGAGAGTCGCTATTCCAATTCCTACCTCGAAACCATCCCGGACTTTGTCAAGCTGGCGGAGGCCTATGGTCACGTCGGTATGCGTATTGAGACACCGGCAGATGTTCGGCCTGCGCTGGAGGAAGCACTTAAACTCAAGGACCGCACTGTATTTATGGACTTTCTGACCGATCCTGCGGAAAACGTCTATCCGATGATTGAGGCAGGCAAGGCACATAACGATATGAGACTGGCGCCTGGCGTGTCCGTCGACAGGGAGCTTTCATGATGCGGCATATCATCTCCATCCTGATCGAGAACGAGGCCGGCGCGCTCTCGCGTGTCGCCGGTCTGTTTTCGGCACGGGGCTATAACATCGAAACCCTCACGGTAGCCCCGACCCAAGATGCTTCCATGTCGCGCATGACCTTGGTGACATCCGGCAGCGATGAAATCGTTGAACAAATCACCAAACAACTGAACAAGCTCGTTGATGTTGTCAAACTCATTGATATTTCCCAATCCTCCCACATAGAGCGCGAACTCATGATGGTCAAGGTGCGGGCCCGTGGCAATATGCGTGAGGAAGCCAAGCGTCTGACCGAGATTTTCCGTGGCAGCATTCTGGATGTAACCGCAGAGAGTTACGTGATAGAAATTACCGGGGAAAAAACAAAGCTTGATGCCTATCTCCAGTCCATCGGCGAAGACCACATTATTGAAGTTGTGCGTTCCGGCACCACAGGCATACTGCGCGGTGAGCGCGGTTTGCACCTCTGATAGTTCATTCATCTCAAGACAAAATAACCAACTCGAGGATATTCCATGCAGGTCTACTACGACAAAGATGCTGATCTTTCCATTATTCGCAGCAAGAAGGTGGCGATCGTGGGTTATGGCTCCCAGGGTCATGCACACGCCAACAACCTGAAAGACTCCGGCGTCTCCGTGGTAGTTGCCCTGCGTCCTGGTTCAGAGTCAGCCATCAAGGCGACCAACGCCGGACTTGAAGTGGCACCCATCGCAGAGGCGGTCAAGGCTGCCGATGTCGTCATGATTCTGGCCCCAGATGAACATCAGGCCAAACTCTACGCAGATCAGATTGAGCCTAATATCAAGCAGGGAGCTGCACTGGCCTTTGCTCATGGCTTCAATATCCACTTCGAACAGATTCAACCGCGCGCCGATCTCGACGTCATCATGATTGCGCCCAAGGGTCCTGGCCATATGGTCCGCTCCACTTACACTCAGGGCGGCGGCGTGCCCAGCCTCATCGCGGTTTATCAAGATGCTTCCGGTCTGGCGAAAGAACTTGCGCTGTCTTACGCCTCCGCCAATGGCGGTGGCCGCGCGGGCATTATCGAAACAAATTTCCGTGAAGAAACCGAAACAGATCTGTTCGGTGAGCAGGCAGTGCTCTGTGGCGGTGCTACCGCGCTGGTGCAAGCCGGATTTGAAACCCTGGTAGAAGCCGGTTATGCCCCGGAGATGGCCTACTTCGAGTGCTTGCATGAACTCAAGTTGATTGTCGATCTGATGTATGAGGGTGGCATTGCGAACATGCGTTACTCCATCTCCAATACGGCTGAATACGGTGACCTCACCCGCGGTCCCCGCGTGGTTACAGCCGAAACCAAAAAGGAGATGAAAAAGATCCTCACTGAAATTCAGAATGGCGAGTTCGCACGCGACTTCATTCTGGAAAATCAGGCGGGTGCGGCAACCCTTAAGGCCAAGCGTCGCCTCGGCCGCGAGCATCAGATTGAACAGGTCGGAGCCAAACTGCGTGACATGATGCCTTGGATCAAGGCCAACAAGATTGTTGACAAGAACAAGAACTGAGCCTGATTCAACCCGCTGACACCAATAAGGGGTGGGCATTGTCCACCCCTTATTGTTTGCAAAGGCGGCACAGCATTTTTGTCGATCAAGCCGATCTGAGACCGAACCAAGTCGTCAAGGTTTGACTCAGGTGTGTTAAGTTCGACCCTTCCCACCCGCTTTCTGGATTGATCATGGAACAGAATACGCCTAAGGCTAAGCGTCGTCGGGGCATTTATCTTCTGCCCAATCTCTTCACCACAGCAGCCCTTTTTTCCGGTTTTTACGCCATCACCTCAGCCATGAACCAACAGTTTGAGGTGGCTGCCATCGCGATATTTATCGCGATGGTGCTGGACGGCCTTGATGGCCGGGTGGCTCGACTCACCAACACCCAAAGCGCTTTTGGTGCCGAGTACGACAGCATGGCGGACATGATTTCATTCGGTGCTGCACCCGCTCTGGTGATGTATACCTGGACACTCTCAACCTTGGGTAAACTGGGATGGGTGGCGGTATTCGTCCATGCGGCGGGCGCCGCCTTGCGACTGGCCCGGTTCAATACCCAGATTGCAACCGCCGACAAACGCTATTTTCAGGGGCTGCCCAGCCCTGCCGCTGCCGCCATAGTGGCTGGCTTTATTTGGGTCTGTACCAAGTATGACCTGTTAGGCACGACTATCATCTATGCAGCAATGGGCCTGACCATCGCTACGGGCCTGTTGATGGTCAGTAATTTCAGATACTACAGTTTCAAGGACATAGACCTGCATGGCCGGGTCTCTTTTCTCTGGGCGATACTCATCATGCTGGTATTCGCCTTTATGTTCACTAACCCACCCCTGGTGCTGTTTGTCCTGTTTGCGACTTACGCTGTGTCCGGTCCCGTGTTGACCCTAGGCCGGCTCCGGAAAATGCGGGCCGAAAGACGGGTCTGAGTCTTGTTGCGGGGTGGCTGGGGGCGCTATAGTTCGGCCATGAATAACCACTACAGCCGCGCTGACCGCCGTCATTTTTCCCCGTTTTGCCCCTTTGACCGGCGGGTGGTTCGCGGTGCCCTTGTGTTCCCGCCCGCCAGGCTGAGCGTTATGCGCGTGCTGCCCTCAGGGCAGTATCCATAGGTCAGACATCAGAACTCCTAGTTTCAGCCCAAAGGCCAGTTCCCTGAATACGGTAATTTCATGAACGACAAACTCATTATCTTTGACACCACCTTGCGCGATGGCGAACAAAGTCCCGGCGCTTCCATGACCCGCGACGAAAAAGTACGCATCGCCCGTGCTCTGGAGCGGCTGAAGGTGGATATCATCGAAGCAGGCTTCCCCGCTGCCAGTCAGGGGGATTTCGAGGGGGTGCAGGCCGTTGCCAGAACCGTGCGCGACAGCATGGTTTGTGGACTGGCCCGGGCTCTGGATAAGGACATCGACCGTGCCGGCGATGCGCTCAAGGACGCGGCGCAGTCGCGGATTCACACCTTTATCGCAACCTCTCCGATCCACATGCAACTCAAGTTGCGGATGCAGCCGGATCAGGTCATCGAACATGCCGTGAGAGCGGTCAAGCGGGCGCGACAATACACCGACAATGTCGAATTTTCACCAGAGGATGCAGGTCGCTCCGAGGAAGACTTTCTCTGCCGGATACTTGAGGCGGTCATTGACGCCGGCGCCACTACGCTGAATATCCCCGACACCGTCGGTTACAGCCTGCCGGACCAGTTTGGGGCCACCATACGTCGCCTGCGAGAACGAATTCCCAACGCCGACAAAGCCATCTTCTCGGTGCATTGCCACAATGATCTCGGCCTTGCGGTGGCAAATTCACTGTCTGCCGTCCTGAATGGCGCTCGTCAGGTAGAGTGCACCATCAATGGACTGGGTGAACGGGCCGGTAATGCTGCCCTGGAAGAAATAGTGATGGCCGTGAGCACACGAAAGGACGTGTTTCCCTGTCATGTCGATATTGATACCCGCGAAATCGTCGCCTGTTCCAGACTGGTATCCAATATCACCGGCTTCCCGGTTCAACCCAACAAAGCCATCGTCGGCGCCAATGCCTTCGCGCACGAATCGGGCATCCATCAGGACGGCGTGTTGAAGCATAGGGAAACCTACGAAATTATGCGCGCTGAAGACGTAGGTTGGACCGCTAACCGCATGGTGCTCGGCAAGCACTCCGGCCGAAATGCTTTTAAAACCCGCATGGCAGAACTGGGGATAGAGTTCCCATCCGAAGCCGAACTCAATGAAGCCTTTTCCCGCTTCAAGGCCTTGGCTGATAAGAAGCACGAAATTTTTGATGAGGATTTGCAGGCGCTGATTACCGATGCCGCTGGCGCGTCAGCCGATGAGCGGATACGGCTGGTAGCCCTCAAGGTCTGTTCAGAAACCGGCGAAGTGCCCAGCGCTACCGTTACGTTGCAGGTTGAAAATCAGGAATTCACCGGAGTGGCATCAGGGAGCGGTGTGGTTGATGCCAGCCTAAAAGCTATTGAAGCAGTGGTTGATTCCAAGGCTCAGTTGCTACTCTACTCAGTCAACAACATCACCACAGGTACGGATGCTCAGGGCGAAGTCACCGTCCGCCTGGAAAAATCCGGTCGCATCGTTAATGGTCAGGGTGCCGATACCGATATCGTCATCGCCTCGGCCAAGGCCTATGTCAATGCCGTCAATAAATTGCTAACGCCGGTCCTGCGCATGCATCCGCAAGTGACAGGCGATGTCTGACTGTTGCCGTCCATAGCCGCTTAAACCGACATCATCAAACCCTTGCACGCAGCCAAACCATGGGTCGATCAGATGAGTACCTCGCAAAAATGGGCATCGAAGTCTGGTTGCCCCGTTGGCAAACCGACAGCGCAGTGAAGGGTGATATGCCACGTCAGCAGGAGGTCGGCAGCATGTCGCTAACGCCTGCGATCGAGAGGATTGAAGCAGTCTGCCCATCGGATCTGCCCGACTGGCAACAGTTGAAAGCCGAGGTCAGTCAATGTACCCGTTGCCCCCTGCATGAAACACGCACCCAAACCGTGTTTGGGGTAGGCAGCGAGCAGGCGCCGTGGATGATCATCGGCGAAGCTCCGGGCGAACAGGAAGATCTTCAGGGAGAACCCTTCGTCGGGCGGGCAGGTCAGCTATTGAACGAGATGATACGGTCGGCCGGTTATGTCCGCGATGAGGTATACATCGCCAACGTCCTCAAATGCCGACCACCCAAAAACCGTGACCCCGCTCAGGAGGAGGCTGCTGCCTGCGAGTCCTACCTCAAGTCCCAGTTAGCATTGATCAAACCTGCGATTATCCTTGCCGTCGGCAGGGTTGCCGCCCAGAATCTGTTAAAAACCACAACGCCCATCGGTAAACTGCGTGGCATTGTGCACGACTACGCCGGCATTCCTCTGGTCGTGACCTACCATCCAGCGTACCTGCTACGATCTCAGACCGAGAAACGAAGGGCGTGGGACGACATAAAACTGGCCAGGCGCACTTTTAACAGCCTGGTGTAAATTGCAAGGGCGCTTATGGATGCTTTGGCTGATCTGGTTGACAAGCTCAAACGCTGGGTGGTTTACGATGCCCAGGTCGATTTTTACTACAAGCACTTTCCAAGTCTAGTGGACAACGCCGAGCTGGTTTTACGCCCCATGGAGCGAGCCGATCTTAAGCGAGTGGCCGAAATCGAAAAGGCCGCCTACGAATTCCCCTGGGAATTTGAAACTTTCAGGGACTGCTTCAAGGTGGGCTACCATTGCTGGGTGGGCGACAGAGCCGGTGAAGTCGTGGGCTATGGCATCTGCACTGTCGGTGCAGGCGAATCTCATGTCCTTAACGTCTGTGTGGCACCCGGTTATCAAGGCAAAGGCTACGGTCGGCAGATTTTGCAGAAACTTATCGACGATGCCTCCCGCTTCCGAATTGATAGCATGTTTCTTGAGGTCAGACCCTCAAATCCTAATGCTATCAAGCTCTACCAAAGCCTCGGCTTCAATGAGATCGGACGGCGCAAGGATTACTATCCGGCCAGAAAGGGCAGGGAGGACGCGCTCGTCATGGCTCGTATCATCTGAACCCAATCCGCGACACATAAAAAATCCGGCTTCAGGCCGGATTTTTTACTCGAGAGAGGCATTTAATTTTTCTACTAACGCTGGTTAGTAGGCCTTTTTCCCCGATTGGTTCAACTTCCCGACCAAAATTCAGTCATACCAACATGCATCAAATCGATGCGAAAGGTGATTGCAACCGACGGAGGAGTCATGAACATCCCTTTTGAACCGCTTGAGGCGGGCGGCTACCGCGAAATCTATCGGCTGGCCTGTACCGTATCGGCCTTTTTTACCACCTATCAGCACTGGCCTGAAACACTCGTTACCGACCGCGATTATCTGATAGGACTGTTCAAGAAGATCCCCAAAAAATGGCACGAACCTCTGTTGAAACGGCTACGGTTTGAAGTCTCGTCGGAGGCGGGCGTCCTCATCGTGACCGACGGCAACGGCCAGAGCATGGATTACAGCACAACATCCAGTCAGGTACAGGCCCAAATTGGCTGTGACTGGCTGTTTTCCCGCCCGGTAAAAATTGAGTTCTAGCGCAACCTGTGGCTCAGGTCTGCTTCAGGTTTGCGTAGCCGGCCAGATCAAGCGGCGATCTGAAAAAGACATCTCAGTGCGTTTCAGTCCCGCCATCATCAGCTGCACGCAGAGGCCAATAAGGGGCTAACAGAAGCTTGAAATCGTCAAGGACCGTGTAAGCGGGCGGGATCACCAGCAGACTCAAAAATGTTGAAGTGACCAGCCCGCCCAGCACTGCGAAAGCCATAGGGCTGCGGAATGAAGTGTCTGCCTCGCCGAACCCCAGTGCAATCGGCAGCATCCCGGCGCCCATGGCGATAGTGGTCATAACCACAGGGCGTGCTCGTTTGTGGCAGGCATCCAGCAGTGCAGCCATGCGGTCGAGTCCTCGTTCGCGCCGCGCCACGATGGCATACTCGACCAGCAAAATGGAGTTCTTGGTCGCAATGCCCATGAGCATCACCAAACCAATCAGCGAAGGCATGGAGAACGCCTTGCCCGCCAGCAGCAGAGCCACGAAGCCGCCACCGAAGGCCAGCGGTAGGGCCGCCAGTAGGGTGACAGGCTGTAAAAAATCGCGGAACAGCAGCACCAGCACCACAAAAATGCAGAGCACCCCCGTCAACATCGCCAGACCGAAACTCCCGAACAGTTCCGCCATCATCTCGGCATCGCCAAGATCCACCTGCCTCACCCCGGCCGGCAGATGTTGAAGGCTGGGCAGGCGGGCTACAGCTTCGGTGACTTCGCCTAGCGGCATGCCTGACAGTTCGACCTCGAAGTTGATGTTGCGGACACGATCGTAGCGGCTGATCAGGGCCGGACCGCTGGCAATGGTCACATGAGCGACCTGGCCCAACATGACTGACCCCAGCCCCGGCTTGTTTGAAGGCACCTTCAGCCGTTCGAGCAGTATGAGTTCATCCCGGCTTTCTGTCGCCAGTCTCACCATCACCGGCACCTGCCGCCGGGCAAGGTTCAGCTTGGGCAGTGACCAGTCGTAGTCGCCCAGCGTCGCGATTCTCAGTGTTTCGGCAATGGCGGCGGAGGTCACTCCAAGGTCTGCCGCATTGGCGAAATCCGGCCGTACCGCAATCTCGGGCCGGGTCAGCGCCGCACTCGAAGCGATGTTGCCGATGCCCGCAATGGTCCGAAGATCGCGCTCGACCTCCCGCGCCGCCTGCAGCAAGCGGGTAGGGTCATCACCGCTTAGCGCCAGGACATACTTCTCTCCCGAACCGCCCAGCCCGACTTTGGTCCGTACTCCAGGCAAAGTCTCCAGCCGGCTACGAATCTGCCGCTCTATCACCTGCTTGCGCACCGGTCGTTGCTGCCGATCCGCCAGCGTTACCGTCAGCGTTGCTTTGCGCACCTCGCCTCCGGTCTGCGTCATCATGGGGTCGCTGCCCGCAGTGCCAGCCCCGATGGTGGTATAAATATTGTGGATGTACGCTACATCGGCCAGTCGCCTACGTGCGGTTTCGGCTGCAGTATGGGTTTGGTCCAGCGTCGAACCGGGCGGAAGTTCAATAAAAACCTGGGTTTGCGGATTATCGTCCGCCGGAATGAAGCCGGTGGGCAGCAGTGGGATCAGCAATAGCGAACCGGCAAAAAACAGCCCCGCTGCCGTCAGCGTCCACCACCGATGACGGAGACACCACTCCGCTGCCCGCAGGTAATGCCGCATCAGCCAGCCGTCTGCCGAGCTATCGTGGTCGGATGCCTTCAGCAGATAAGCCGCCATCATCGGCGTCAGCATGCGGGCTACCACCAGCGAGGCGAACACTGCCAGCGCTGCAGTCCAGCCAAACTGTTTGAAAAAGCGTCCAATTACTCCGCTCATGAAGGCTGTCGGCAAAAAAACCGCGATCAACGCGAAGGTGGTCGCAATCACTGCCAGCCCAATTTCATCGGAAGCCTCCATGGCTGCCCGATAAGGTGACTTTCCCATATTGAGATGTCGGACGATGTTCTCCACCTCGACGATGGCATCATCGACCAAAATACCGACCACCAGCGACAGTGCCAGCAACGACACCACGTTGAGGGTAAAACCCAGGGCATACATACCAATGAAGGTCGGGATTGCCGACAACGGCAACGCTACCGCCGCGACGAAGGTCGCCCGACGATCGCGCAGGAACAACCAGACCACCAACACTGCCAGCGCCGCGCCCTCATAGAGCAGCGCCATTGAGGCCTGAAATTCTTCGGCCACCGGCGTGACGAAATTGAAAGCCTCGGTGAAAACCAGATCAGGGTCGCGGCTTCTGAGCTCCTCAAGGGCGGTTCGTACCCCGTCCCCCACCTCCAGTTCACTGGCGCCCCGGCTGCGGGTAATCTCGAAGCCGACCACTGGCCGGCCATTGAGTAAGGCCAGAGAGCGTCGTTCAGCCACCGTGTCTTCAATGCTGGCCAGTTGATTCAGCGCTACCCGTCGGCCACCCGGCAGCGAGATCGGCAGCACCCGAAATTGCTCGGCGGAAACCAGGGTGGCCAGTGTTCTCACTGGCTGCTCGCTACTGCCAATGCCGGTCCTGCCCCCGGCACTCTCCCGCTGAATGGCCCGCAGTTGCTGCGACACATCGGCGGCAGTAATGTCCAGAGCCTGCAGTTTTAGTGGGTCGAGGCTGATGGCAATCTCGCGAGTGCCGCCACCGACCCGGGTGACTCCCCCGACACCCCGCACAGCCAGCAGTCGCCGCGTGATGGTATCGTCCACCAGCCATGACAAAGCTTCCTCATTGCGGTCTCCAGCGGCGACGGTGTAGGCAAGAATCGGCGAAGCAGCCAGATCAAGCTTGGCTACGACCGGGTCGCGCAGGTCGCTAGGCAAATCAGCCCGCACCTTCGAAATCGCCGAACGGGTATCGTCCAGCGCGTCATCAAGGGGTTTCTCAAGCTGAAACTCGAGTGTCAGCACAACCCCGCCATCCTGAATCTGGGTGCTGATGTGCTTCAGCCCCTGTAGCGTTGCCACGCTGTTTTCCAATTTGCGGGCGACCTCGGTCTCCAGTTGCGGTGGTGCCGCGCCGGGTAAGCTGGCGCTAACCGTGACGGTGGGTAGGTCGAGGTCTGGAAAATTCTGCACCTTCATGGTTTTGAAGCTGAAAATGCCGCCGCAGGTTAGCAGCACGAACAGCATAAGTGCCGGGAGTGGCGTACGAATGCAAGCCGCAGAGATATTCAAGGCACTACCCGCACCCGGTCGCCATCAGCCAGAAACGAAGCGCCCATGCGTACCAAACGGTCCGACTCGCTGATACCCTCCAGCACTTCCACCCGGTCACCGCTCTGGCGACCGGTGACCACCTTGGTATCACTGACCTCCGCCAGACCATCGGCGGTATCGGTGATGCGGAACACATAACTGAAGCCATCGCGCAGAGAGAGGGCCGATTGCGGAATGGTGAGTGCCGGACGTGAGCCGAGTCTGAAGTCTCCCTGTGCGAACATCCCTGGCCTGATCTTCATTGCAGTTGCATCAATCAGATCGACGAATACCAGCGCATAGCGGCTCTCATCATCAAGGCTGGGCCCGATTACCCTGACTTTGCCTGTCAGCTTACCGATATCAGGCACTTCGACCACCACGCTCATCCCCGGCGAAAGCCCTGCCAGTTCGGCGGCGGTCACTTCGGCCCGCCATTCCATCCGGTTTTGACGGATTAACCGAAACAATTCCTGACCCTCGCTAGCCACCGCCCCCAGTGTCGCGCTCTGACGGCTTATGATGCCGTCATCAATCGCCGTCACCTGGCCATGACGCAGACGGAGTTGCTGAATGTCCAGCAGCGCCTTGGCTGAGCGCATGCGGGCCTCGGCAGTTTTTTCGGCGGTGAGGTACTGCCCGGCCTGCTGCGCGCTGAGTGCGCCATCATCCACCACCTGCCTTACCCGTTCTGCATTCATCTGCGCCTCCTGCAGATTAGCCTGGGCCTCGGCCAAAGCCGCCTGGGTCTGGGCCAGATCAGCCGTCAGTCGTTCTCGGTCGAACACTGCCAGTACCTGCCCCTTACTGACCACATCGCCCACCTGGGCGTTAATCTGAACCAGGCGCTGGCCGCTGACCTCGGCGCTGATGATCGCCTCCTGCCATGCCGCAACGGAGCCATGGGCATGCAGCAATAGCGGTAGCTCGACGCGTTCCGGGCTGACACCCTCGACTGTCAGTGCCGGATGCTGATGATGATCCGAATGGGGCGTGTCGTCACGCGCAGGGTTGCGGCTGTAGCGCAGCAGACCGATTCCGGCCGCCAGCAGTAGCAGCACGCCCAGCAGCAGTCGCAGAGGAGGAAAATGTTCTGTCATGAAGGGCTGTCCAGCGTGAAACGATCAAGGTTAAAAGGCGTGGAGGGGTCGTCGCCCATACGGAGAGTCGGCTGCTTGTCTGTGCCGTCATCCCAACCCCCACCTGCGGCCCGGTAGAGGGCGATCCAGGCGGCGACCTGTTCTTGTTCCAGTTCTGCCACGGTTCTGCGGGCTATCAGTGTCTGGCGGCGCGAGGCTTCAAGATCAATCAGGCTGCCAAAACCCACCCGGTACAGGGTATTACTGGCCTCGAAATTTTTTTGATAACCGGCCTCGGCAGCACGTGCCTCCGGCAGCCGCTGACGGCAGCTTTGCAGCCGTACCAGCGCATCTTCAACCTCCTTCACCGCTGTGCGCACCACACTGCGAAACCGCAGCGTTGCCGCCTGATACTGGATTTTCGCCGCCTCAATGTCGGCGGTCCGTTTGCCGGAATCAAATAGCGGGAGGTTCAGGGTCGGGCCTATTGACCAGGTATGGGCGAGATAAAGGGCTGCACCGTTGATGCTCTGCAACGTGGGTGTGATATTGCCGGACAAGCTGAGTCGCGGATAACGTTTGGCCTCCTCGACCCCAATTTTGGCGCTGGCTTCGGCCACTTCCCGCTCACTTGCGGCGACATCGGGGCGTTGAAGCAAGATCCCGGCCGGCATTCCTTCCAGTCTGAATGGCGGTGGGGTCGGTAGCCGTGCCGTCTGATCGGGCGCGCCGGTCAGCCGATGCCGCACCACGACTTCACTCAAGCCGGTCAGGAATACCAAGCCTTTAACGGCGCGTTCGCACTGAGTGTGCTGGCGAATCAGATTGTCCCGACTGTCAGCGGCACTGGCATGCGCGAGCGCCACATCGGCCGGTGCCCTGAGGCCGGCGCTGCCCGCTATGTCCGTTAGCCGTGCCGAGGCTTGACGGGAGTCAGCATCGGCCTCGGCAATCCTTACCAACGCTTCACAATAACGGAAGCCGAGGTAGGCATTAGCCACCTCAACCGCCAGGGCTATCCTGGCGTCATGCCAGGTATCATGGCGGGCCTGCAGTTGCCCCAGCGCGGCCTCCCGCTGGCGGGCGATCCCGCCAAACAGGTCAACTTCCCAGGTCGACTGTAGTCCGACCTGATAGCGATCCCATTCAAAGACAGGGCCACCAAAGGTGTTTTCCGACCGTAGCATGTCAGCCTGACCGTCCAGCCTTGGCATTCCCTGGCCGATGGCGCCGACCATCCCCGCCCGCGCCTGTTCAATACGGGCTCTGGCATCTGCTACCGTCGCGCTTTCCTTCTGGGCAGCTGCGAGGAACTGGCTGAGTGCGGGATCATTGAACTGCTGCCACCAGCGTTTCAGGTTGGCCGGGTTGGCATGGTGGGCTTTGGTTGCTGGCGGTTGTGCAGTCTGCCAGGATGCTGCCACGGGTACATCCGGCCTGGCGTAGTCAGGTCCGACCGTCGATACCAGACCGCCCGCGCAGGCGCTGAGCATTATGAGAGCCAGCGCGCACATCAGGCAGGATTTAATGCCCATCACCTTGGTCATCTCTCCGCGAATCCATCGTCTGGCCCAGCTTCCCGGGCGCATTCAGTAGCAGCGAAAACACAGGGGCTCATGTCGAGGATGCCCACCCCGTATCGACACAACAGACAGGCCCCGGCCGCGTGTGCAGCTGAGGATATACAGTGGATGGGCATGTGAGGGTGACTGCAGGGTGGGATCGACCAGAGTGAAAGTCCATGATTCCAACCAAAACACAGCTTGTCAATTAAGCTACCTCTCAGTAGGTGGGTGGTTTGGTTGCTCTCACTCGCGATGAGCGAGGGGGACTATTGCGGATTACCTGATTCTGATTCTGGTGATGTCGATGGGCTTACAGGCGAATACCTTGGTCAAGTGAGCGAGTCCGGTCCGCAGTGAGGGTCTTGTTCAGAGGGCCTGATAAATTGTCAGGGCGTTGATGCGATCTGTGATCTGTTGCTTGATCGCATTGAAGGCTGGGCTGCCGATATGGTGGAACCGGGTTGTGAATTCCTCGGCGTTCATGCTTTCGGGAAGATCCTTGAGTCTGGGTATGAACTGGGATTCATCCATGCTCCGACTCATAATGTCCTGCATTCTTAGTGCTTTCTCATGGCTGCGTATGGCATTTTTGCCAAACAGGGCGCCCGCCTGATCAGCCGCAAGGTCTATGAAACTGAAGCCGCTGCCGTCATGGGTGTCATGGAGTTCCTTGGCAAGGCCAATCGTTTCAACCAAGGCACCCTGACCGGACATGGCAAGGGCGGCGGAGCCGAGAAAGTGCTGTGCGGTGTCGATGCGTTTGTTAAGCAGAACACCCCGCCGTTGCGGCGTTATTCCGCCCGGCAGATCGGCAGCGATATCCTTGCCGTTGGAGTAGGCCGCCAGCACGATGATAATCGCCCGGTTTTCAGCAATGGGATCGGCGTTGGCCGCGCTGCTTCGGTTTTTGGCGAGTTCAAACATACCTTGAGTCAATCGTCCGAGGCGAACGAAGCGACTGGCGGTCGCCGTGTTAACAATATCGGCCAGTTTGTTTTGGTAAACCTGCACGAGTTGCTGGTCGGCGAGGTCGTTCAGCGACCCTTGTGTTTGCATCAGCAAATCCCGGTTCCAGTTGAGTGTCACCCGCAGTTGATCATTTTCGATCTTGACCTCTTTGATCATCCGTTCGCCCGCACGGCCAATGCGTGCCAGCGGGGGGATCCTGATCAGAATGCTTGCCAGTCCGTCGCCGAGAGGATAGGGCAGTGTCAGGCTGCCCAGTTTCAGGCGGTTAATCTGGAAGGTTTGATGGGGTTGCCGGGTCGTGAGACTCAGGTTGATATAGCGTTGTGATCCGAGTGTCGGAAGCTTAACGGTCAGCTGTAATGACAATTGATCGTGGTGGATTTCACATACGGCACGGCCAGTCAGTCTCTTGCGCGACAGAATGAAGTTGGATGCAGCGGTGATATCTTCGGCAGTGAGTACCAGTTTTTTCTCATGCGGATTGTCGCCAACACCGGGTTGAATACCGGTCTGGAGTATGCGGTGAGTGACTGATCGGTCGCTAGCCTGTGCGGTACCCGAGGTATCAAGCAGTGGCTTTGAATCCAGTACCACCCATAGCAAACATCCAAGAATTAGGGCAACTGCAGCCAGCATGATCGTGGCGTTACGCAGAAACGGCGTCGCTGCACCGGTTGGCACCGTCATGAGGTCTTTTACGCGACCATCAGGCTGACCATCCCGGACTAACGGGCTACTGACCTACGTATACATTCCATGTGTGCAGCTCGTCACAGCCATCGTCACTGGTGCCGGTCACCTTGATCCAGACCCTGCCCTGTGCGACCGGTTGAGGCAGTTGGCCTTCAATCCGGAGGCGACCGCTGCGCTGGGGCGTGATCTTTATGGGGACAGGTTGGGTATTAATCCGAACTTCGAGGGATTCAGCGTGAGTGTTCTCGGAAGCGGTGAACGCGAAACCGTCCATACGGGCTACCTTTGCATCCCGAGCTGGGAATTCCTCGAAGAAATGGGGGGCCGTGCAATGAGTGATAAGGGCCCCATGATGTCCGGTAACCCAGGCATCACTGCTGGTGGGGATCAGCAGTACGAAAACAAGCAAGCTAAGGGGGATGGTTCGAGGCATGGTGACCGCTCTCATTCTGTGGGTGACAGTTCTAAAGATAGCGCGCCTGATGGTGAAAAGCATGCAAAATCCATATCGGCCGGCTTTATGTCATCTGAGTCTTGCACAACTGATTGCTTTAGCTACTGCGCGCGAGTCATTGATTGGGGGCTTGTCTACTGGCAGGGCAGACCGCTTATGCTAGAATCGCTAGGGTTTTCGGGCGGACTAGCCAACCAGACAACGGCTAGGCTTCTTGCTCCGAATTTAAGAAAGCCCCCATCAATCAGGCTGGCCGTTCCCAGCATCAAGCTTTGCGAAAGACAGGACAAGTATTTTATGAAAGTGGACCAGACCCTTGCGAAAGTTTTCAAGTTTGTAACCTTCGTGTTCTTCACCTTTACAGCCTTGCTCTATGTGGGTGTGCTGGTGCTGTTGCCGTTGGACGTTTTGTTCCAGATCGTGCGAATTTTTCATGCTATCGGCCTGCCGACGGCAATCGCTGCGCTACTCGGGATTGGGGCGGTGGGATATATCGGTATCGAAATTTCCAAAATGCCGGCGCTGTGTCAGCTTATCGTTGATATCGGTAAGCAACTGGTGGACTTTGGCCACTCCCAGATCAAGCGTTGCGACAGTTTAATTGAAGAGACCCGTGGGGCTGATGCGTGATTGATTGAGGCTTGAGAGGGTCTTCTGCCTGCTGAGCTGTTCAATCGCTACCCGGCGGGGGCACTGCCCAATTTCAAGTTTTTGATCGCCATGTGATGTCGATTTCGGATAGCCCGATAGACTCCCTTAAAACCCCGCAATGCGGGGTTTTTTAACTTCTAAAGACCCCGACGGTGTGAAGATCATGGCTCATTGCGATAAGGATCAAGTTTTGGCAGATTGGCGGGGTTATGCCCTCGCCTTTGAACGGGAAATCGGCAAAGCGGTAATAGGGCTGGAGCCAGCCGTACGCCAGATCACACTGGCTGTTCTGGCACGCGGGCACGTCATGCTCGAAGGTGATGTCGGCGTTGGCAAAACCACTTTACTCAGGGCCGTGGCTCGTTGCCTCGGCGGCGCTTACGAGCGTGTGGAGGGCACCATTGATCTGATGCCCAACGACGTCATCTATCACACCTACATTAACTCTGAAGGGAGGCCGCAGGTTGATCCCGGCCCCTTGCTAAAGCATGGTGAGTGGTTATCGGTTTTTTTCTTCAATGAGGTAAATCGCGCCCGGCCACAGATTCATTCGCTGTTGCTGCGGGTGATGGCGGAACGTACCGTCTCTGCCTTCAATCGAGAGCATTATTTCCCTTACCTACAGGTATTTGCAGACCGCAACCGGGTGGAACGGGAGGAGACGTTTGAAATCCCCTCGGCAGCGCGTGACCGTTTCCTGATGGAACTGCACATTGAGACCCCGAAGGATGTGGAGGTCCAGCGTCAGTTGATGTTTGATCAGCGCTTTCATGACGTGGATCGATTGCTGCAGACGTTGAGCCCCGATATTCTGCCCTACCGTGAAATCGTCGATATTGCGCCGTTGATTCAGTCCCATGTGCAGGCCAGCCATGCCCTTGAGCGTTATGCGCTGGCGTTGTGGGCCGCGACCCGTAACCCGGCCGAGGTGGGTATCCGTATCGAAGGGGTGGATATGGATCGGCTGGTTCTGGCGGGTGCCAGCCCCCGAGGTATGGGTATGATGATGCGCGCTGCTCGGGTGCACGCCTGGCTTATGGGGCGTGATCACCTGTTACCGGAGGATATCCAGGCGGTTTTCGCGGAAACCATCGCGCATCGTATCTTTTTAACGCCGATGTACGAGTTGCGCCGCGAAGCCGTGATTCCCGCTCTGATCAGCGCCATTTTGAGGCAAGTGGCGGCTCCCTGATGGACGCCTTCCACTATGAGGTAGGCTGGCGCTCCAGCGGTGCTCATCCGGGCCCCCATCAGGGGAGAACCCTGGGACGTGGATATGATTTTGCCGGCAGCGTTCCGTTCTCCACCAGCCCCAATCCCCGCAGTCTTGACCTGAGGGCCAGTCTGCAAAACCCATTTGGAGAGCTGGCCGTGCGCACTTACCACCAGCGCAGCA
>JBILXN010000081.1:0-9839 GCA_044378425.1 Methylococcaceae bacterium | reverse complement strand
GGCACAAAAAAACGCAGCGGCACTCCTGCTCCACCCTGCGAAGATACTCTGACAGTCTACTGCTACCGTGGTTTTCCACGCTGAGAACGGCTTGTCGTGGCGAGTCCGGACAGACCTTCCATAATTTTGATTTAGAAGATAAAAATGAATTGTCGGAACTCTTACCGACAACTGTCGCCTGTTAAACAGCCCTTGTGTAGGCTATACTCTCCAGCATGCGCCCGTAGCTCAGTTGGATAGAGTGTTGGCCTCCGAAGCCAAAGGTCGTACGTTCAAATCGTATCGGGCGCGCCACTTCCCCCCCTGCTTGTCAGTCCAGACCGTTGATCCTATCGCTTACAGCCTGGTAATCGGTCCTCTAATCTGCGGATATGACACATTTTTGAGGGTAATCATCGACATGATTACCTGCGGTTTGTGGGTAACCACTCGCGCGGCTAGAGCAAAAAGCTTCCACCCAAAATCACTTTTACAGAGCGGCAAAAAGCGCTGCCCTGATTAGCCTGGCTAAAGCAAATTGACGTCCACAACACAAAAGCCCCGTAAACGGGGCTTTTGTGTTGTGGCAGATAGGGGAAATCCCCTATGGCTTACTTGTGATACGAAACCAGCCGTTCCACTTCGTTCTTGGAACCTAGTATCACCGGTACACGCTGATGCACGCCGGTAGGCTGAATATCCAGAATGCGCTCGCGACCAGTACTGGCCACACCGCCGGCTTGCTCAATAATAAAACCCATGGGATTGGCTTCATACAGCAGGCGTAGGCGACCACCCTTGGTCTTTAGCTTTTCGTCCATAGGATAGGTGAACAGGCCGCCACGCATTAGCACGCGATAGACCTCGGCCACCATGGATGCCAGCCAGCGCATATTGAAATCTTTCTCGCGGCTACCCGCCTTGCCCTGCACACATTCATCCACGTAACGGCGCATGGGCTCTTCCCAAAACCGATGATTGGACATGTTAATGGCGAATTCGCTGGTGTCTTCCGGCACCCGGATATTCGGATGGGTCAGGACGAATTCACCGATATTACGATCCAGGGTAAAGCCATTAACCCCCTGACCTGTCGTCAGGATGAGGATGGTGGTCGGACCGTAGATACAGAATCCGGCCGCAACCTGCGCCGTACCCTTCTGCATGAAGTCGTCAGCCGTAATCGTCGCTTTGCCTTCGGGCGCGCGCAGAATCGAGAAGATGGTGCCAATAGAAAGATTGACCTCAATATTCCCTGAACCATCCAGCGGGTCGAAGGCAACCAGATACTTGCCTTTCGGGTACTGTGCCGGAATGGGAATGATCTCGTCATTCTCTTCCGACGCCATGGCAGCAAGGTGGCCGGTCCACTCCAGCGACTTGATAAAGATGTCGTTGGACAGAATATCGAGCTTCTTCTGGACTTCACCCTGCACGTTCTCGGAACCGATTACGTCCAGGTTACCCGCAAGGGCGCCACGATTCACTTCGTGACCGATCGCCTTGCAGGCAGAGGCTATGTCATTCAGCAACAGGGTGAGTTCTCCGGTCGCACCGGGAATTTTGCGTTGGTCGTTGATGAGAAATTGGGTCAGCTGTTGGCCTTGCATGTCGCCCTCCTATATATAGTTATGATTGGTTACAGTCCGGACACTGGGCCTTCCAGTCCTCTGGGGCCGCCGCCAGGATTTCGTCAACGCTTGCGATTTTCATCGCGTTGGTCCCCCCCTGGGTTCCCATCAGATCACCTTTTGTCAGGATCAGTCTGTCATCGCCCTGGACCAACCTCCGATTGAGGAACTCGTCGAGTATCGCCCGGTTAAGCACGGCATGATCATGGATACCGGTAGGATTGAAGCTGACCGGGTAGACGCCCCGGAAAATGGTGACGCGGCGGCAAGTTTTTTCATGGGCGGTCAGCGCATAAATCGGTATGCCGGAGCTAATGCGGGACATCCATAGCGGGGTGGAGCCGGTTTCAGTCAGCGCTCCGATGGCACGCACATCCAGATGATTTGCCGCATACATGGCAGCCAGCGCGACGGTTTCGTCAATATTCTCGAAACGCTCATGAAGACGGTGTTTGGATTTTTCGCGCGGATATTTCTCGGCCTCAAGACAAACCCGGGCCATAGCTTCAACGGCCAGATCAGGGAAATCACCCGAGGCAGTTTCGGCAGACAGCATCACCGCATCGGTGCCGTCGAATACGGCGTTGGCAACGTCTGATACTTCGGCCCGGGTAGGCAGCGGGTTGTTGATCATGGACTCCATCATCTGCGTTGCCGTAATCGCAACCTTGTTATAGGTGCGAGCCAGACGAATCAGATGCTTCTGGACATGCGGCAAACGAGCATCGCCAATTTCCACTCCCAGGTCACCACGCGCCACCATGATGACGTCGGAGGCTTCGACGATACCTTCAATCGTCCCTTCAAGGATCGCCTCTGCCCGCTCAACCTTGGCCACCAGGCCCATATCGCTGCCCAGTTCCTTTAGCATGCGGCGGGCTTCCTCCATATCCTCGCGTGACCTCGGGAAGGAAATGGCCAGATAGTCGGCACCGATCTCAACAGCAGTCTTGAGGTCCTGCTTGTCTTTTTCGGTCAGTGCCGGAGCGGACAGCCCACCACCCTGTTTGTTAATACCCTTGTGATTGGACAGTACACCACCCACCGTAACCGTACATTTAACTCGGGTGCCGACCACCTCGTCGACTTGCATAGCAATCAACCCGTCGTTTAGCAGCAGGACATCCCCTGCCTTCACATCACGGGGTAAAGGCTCATAACTGCAACCCACCTGGGTTTCATCGCCATCATCGGCAGGAAATGCAGTATCGAGATCGAATTTCTGTCCCTTTTCGAGCAGAATTTTCCGGTTGTCCTTGAAGCGGGCCACCCGAATCTTGGGCCCTTGCAGATCAGCCAGAATCGCAACGTGGCGATTCAATTTCTTTGAAATGTCACGGACCAACTCGGCACGCGCACGATGCTCTGCGGCCGTGCCATGCGAGAAGTTGAGCCGAACCACATCGGCACCAGCGCGCAGAACCTTCTCGAGAACCTCGGGAGATTCCGATGCGGGCCCTAGGGTTGCGATGATCTTGGTGCGACGGAAAACATTATTCATAAGAAACCATGTATCAGGTACGCGTAGGGCCACACCATGGTGGCCCTACTGTTTAAACAAGGGTTACGATCGAAAGAACAGCCCTTAGCGCGCGTTCATCAATGCAACGGTGGTGTCGAGCATACGATTGGAGAAGCCCCACTCGTTGTCATACCAAGACAGCACCTTTACCAGATTGCCGATAACCGTGGTCTGGGTAGCATCAAAGTTGGATGAGGTCGTGGTGTGGTTGAAATCACTGGAAACCAGCGGCTCAACGTTGTATCCCAGGATACCCTTAAGCGCACCCTCGGAGGCATCTTTCAGGATCGCGTTAACCTCATCCCTGTTGGTATCGCGACTGGCGACGAACGTCAGGTCGACCACCGATACGTTTGCAGTCGGTACACGAATCGCGAAACCAGAAAGTTTGCCATTCAGTTCAGGGACTACCAGACCTACCGCCTGGGCAGCACCCGTCTTGGTCGGAATCATGTTAAGGGCCGCAGCGCGAGCGCGATACATATCGGTGTGGTAAACGTCAGTCAGTACCTGATCGTTGGTGTAGGAGTGCACCGTCGTCATCAGGCCGGAAACAATGCCAAGCGTGTCATGCAGGGGCTTTACCAGCGGAGCCAGACAGTTGGTCGTGCAGGACGCGTTCGAGATCACCTGATCGGTTGCCTTGAGAACCCCGTGATTGACACCGAATACGATGGTGGCATCGGCAGCATTACCGTCGGCAGGTGCTGAGATGATGACTTTTTTAGCGCCCGCGCTGATGTGAGCCATACACTTTTCCTTGTTACGGAAAATGCCGGTACATTCCAGTACCACGTCAATGCCCAGTGCTGCCCATGGCAGTTTGGCAGGATCCCGTTCGGAGAAAACCTTGATGGATTTACCGTTGACGATAATCGCGCCATCACCCACTTCGACTGTGCCGCCAAAGGGGCCATGAACGGTGTCACGCTTGGTCAGGTGGGCGTTGATCTTGGCATCGCCCAGATCATTGATCGCCACGATCTCGACATCCTGACGACCGGACTCGAACAATGCCCGCAATACGTTACGTCCGATGCGGCCATAGCCGTTGATAGCAACTTTAATAGTCATGCCTAACTCCAATGATCTAGGTGGGATGAGTGGGAAATTCATTCGTTCCAACCGAAACCGCACACCACTATTAAGTGGTTACGAATTCGTGTGGGATTTACCGAACTTGGGTGGGTACTCGCCTGCTTATGGGCATTACCGCCCTGCGTGAGGCCGAAAAGCCCCTAAAAACCGGCTTATCAGCTAAGTATGGCCGCAGAATATAGCAATTCACGCCTTATCAGTCCAGCCACCCGGCCCTGTACCGCGTCTTCGGCGGTGTTATTTGTCAATTCAGGTACAATTTCGCCCGCCTGATCGCTGAATCTCCAGCCCGCCCCCTGCAAGAGGATTTGCCTGATGACGAGCAGCACCACGCCGATCGAACTGAGTCCACCCGAGAGCCTGACCCCACCGGCCCCGGTTGCTGTCGTTGCCCCGGAAAATGCTGCCACCATGGTCAAACTGGAGCCCGGCAAAATCAGCGAACTTGATCACAAGGTCGGCGATTTCATTGACGCCATCCTGCGCGAACCGGTGGATAGTGATGTTTTCAAGGACAGGGTGTCAGGGGTACACACCCTTGGGAACGATGATATCCGGGCGTCGGCAAACATCTCAAATCGCCTGCTGGAACACCCCGTCCGGGCCATGAACTCCGGACTGTTCGACGAGGGTTCCACCGTTTCCAAATCCCTGCTTGATCTTCGCCTCAAGATAGAAGAACTGGACCCATCGAAACGAGGCGACCTGTTGCAGCCCCGAAAAATTCTGGGGCTCATTCCCTGGGGCAGCAAGATTGAGGACTATTTCCGCCAGTACCAGTCAGCCCAGACTCACCTCGACGCCATCATCAAATCGCTTTACTCAGGTCAGGATGAACTACGCAAGGACAATGCCGCGGTAGAAGAGGAAAAAGCCCATGCCTGGCAGATCATGGATCGGCTGGAGCAGTATGTTTATATCGGCCGCAAAATTGATGCGGCGATTGTTGAAAAACTCGGCGAGATTGAAACCGCTGATCCTGAAAAGGCCCGCGTTATCAAGGAGGAACTGCTGTTCTATATCCGTCAGAAGGTTCAGGATCTGCTTACACAGCTGGCAGTAACCATTCAAGGGTACCTGGCAATGGACATGGTGCGGAAAAACAACCTGGAACTGATAAAAGGCATCGACCGCGCCACCACCACGACGGTATCCGCCCTGCGCACGGCGGTTATCGTCGCCCAGGCTCTGGCCAACCAAAAACTGGTTCTCGACCAGATTGGCGCCCTCAACAGCACAACCAGCAACCTGATCGAATCCACCTCCAGCATGATGAAGAATCAGGCCGGCAAGATCCATGAGCAGGCATCCAGCGGCACCGTCAGTTTGGACAAACTGCAAATGGCCTTTCAGAACATCTACGACACCATGGACATGGTGGCCAACTATAAAACACAAGCGCTGGACAACATGCACGAAACAGTGACCGCCCTCAGCCTTGAGGTCGACAAATCACGCAGCTATCTCGACCGGGTCAGAGGTGAACAGGTCAGCGACATTCGCAAATCGCTGATCACAGATAGCGAAGCCAATAGCATCAGCGTGTGACGACGCTTTCACACTCGACGAATGGCATCAGCACAACGCAGACCGGAGAGATACGCCCCATGGGTGGTCGCGCTGTAAGCGGCCGACGTGGCCTCTCCAGCAAAGAAAAGCCGGTTATCGACCGGCGCAGCCAGCCCCTCGTAGCTACTCGCGCCACTACCGGGCCGCATGTACGAATAAGCGCCGAAGCTGTAGGGATCTGAACCCCAGCGCGTCAGCTGCCAGCCAGTCGGCTCAGGAATAGCGTTACCAAAAAGCTTTCGCAACACATCCAGAGCAGAGGCCACCTGCTCGCGATCCGACCAAGCCTCAATCTCACGCCCAAAGGTTCCGGCATTGAAGCCCAGCAATATGGGCCGGCCGGAGTAATGGCTGACGTTCAACCACTCTGCCCACTGCCCCGGTGGGTCCGAGATGTAATGGAACAATTCCGGGGTTTTCGGCCAGAACGCCTTGGGGAAACGAAGATAGGCCTTATTCAGCACGCCCATACCCAATTCGGCCATGGCCGCTTGCTTTGCCTCGGGCAGCGCCGGCATGAAGCGGATACTCCCTTTTTGAAGTACGCCCAGCGGCACCGTGACAATCACCCGGTCTGCCTGAAAAACCCCGACGGTCGTCTCAACCGTCACGCCGACTCCGTTTTGGCGTACGGCATCAACCCGGCAACCGGTTTTGATGCTCAACCCGCGCTGCAAAGGCCTGATTAGCGAGGCATAACCTCCCGGAAACAGCAGGTCAGAGCCACTAAAACCCTCCCCGAATGACAGCGATTGCGGCGACAACGCCGATGCATCAGCAGCATACTCATGCTCTATTTCGGTATTGATCAGGAACCCGAGCATCATCAGGTCGCTGCCCGAATAATCGGCTAGCCTCTCGGCAATAGCCGCCTCAAGACTGCGATCGCCCCGCGCGGCGACTGACCTGGTCACGCCTTCCAGCCACTGCGACAACTGCTCCAGACGCCGCTCATCCGCCCCAGTCAACTCGGCACCCGTGGCCCAATAAGCCCAGGCATTATCGTAGTTGGTGGCACGCGTCCTGACCCCGGACCGTCTTGCCAATACCGTAAGCGGATTACCGCGGCTCTCGTGTATCCACGACGCACCCATATCAAGGGGGCTTTTACGCCACTCACGGCTGGTCCAGATACGCCCGCCGACCCTGTCCCTGGCCTCCAGCACGGTGACCTGAAAGCCGGTTCTTTTCAGGCTTTGCGCGGCCGCGAGGCCCGCTATACCGGCACCAATAACCAGCACCCGCTCACCAACCGAACCTGCCGCCGCAACCCGCCTTTGAGTTATCGGGGCAAATGACGCAAGAGAGAGGGCCATCAACTGTATCGCGCGACGACGGTTGATCATCGAGTCTCCATTCAGGTTGACTGAGGTTCAGATTTAGCCACGCCGCCCCCCCCGCTTAAGGGCCACCCTCAGGTCAACCGCAAGACAGGTTCAGCCATAGCCTCAATTTGTTGCCTGAGCTCCAGTATCCGCTCCTGCCAGTACTGCGGCGCGGCAAACCAGGGAAACGCCACAGGAAAGGCCGGGTCATTCCAACGCTGGGCAAGCCAGGCCGAATAGTGGATCAGGCGCAGCGTTCGCAACGCCTCAATGAGATGCAGTTCACGCAAATTAAACTCAAAGAAGGTCTCATAGCCATCCAAAAGCAGATTCAGCTGACCGCCCCGCTCCAGCCGGTCACCCGACAGCAGCATCCAGAGATCCTGGACGGCAGGCCCCATTCGACTGTCATCGAAATCGACCCAATGGGGACCGTCTTCACTCCACAATACATTGCCGGCATAACAATCACCGTGCAGCCGTAGCCGAGGCACATCACCCGCTCGCTCGAAACAGCGCAATACGCCCTCAAGCGCCTGAGCCGAGGCCGCCGCATAGTCCTCCCGCAGCTCGACCGGAATGATGTCCTGCGACAGCAGATAGTGTCTGGGGGTGTCGCCGAATGACACAACATCCAGTACTGGCCGATGCTGGTAGACCTTCAACGCACCGATGGCATGAATACGCCCGATGTAACGGCCCATTTGACTCAGCGTCGCGGGATTATCACATTCCGGCGCGTACCCGCCCTGACGCGGGAAGACCACGAAGCGGAAACCCTCGAACTCATGCAGGGTGACCCCAGACGGGTTAGCCAGAGGCGGCACCACGGGCAATTCCGCCAAAGCCAGTTCCAGCATGAAGTCATGTTCTTCGAGAATAGCCGCAGAGGACCAGCGTTCGGGTCGGTAGAATTTGGCCACCCGCATCGGCCCATCCTCCACGCCGAACTGATAGACGCGATTTTCGTAGCTGTTGAGCGCCAGCAGGCGACCATCGCAACAAAAACCCGCACTCTCCAGAGCATTGAGAATGCAGTCGGGTGACAGCAGGGCAAAGGGCACAGCAGCGGCGGATAAACTCATGGCAGCGACAACAGGTGGCTTGAGATGCGCCAGTATGACACTTCCCGGCCAGACCATTGCTCACAGTCGGCGGCGTAGCGTCACCATGAACCTTGACCTGGCCGTGCCGGCCCTATTTCTTCGCGGTCAGCCGGATAAATTTCTCATGTAGCACAGCCTGATCCTCCGGCCGATCCGGGTCGTGGATGATGCACTCCACCGGACAGACCCTGATGCATTGGGGTTTGGCGTGATGCCCCACGCATTCAGTGCAAAAATCAGGGTCGATCTCGTAAATCAACGCCCCTTCCGAGATAGCCCCGTTGGGGCACTCGGGCTCGCAGACATCGCAGTTGATACATTCATTGGTAATCAATAGCGCCATAATCCTACCCTGCCACCGCGCCGGCGAATTTCTGCCTGAGTGCCACCCCGACCTGCTCCGGCACAAAGGAAGACACATCACCGCCCAGCCGGGCGATCTCCCGAATTAGCGACGACGAGATGAATGCGTATTTCTCACTCGGCGTTAGAAACATCGTCTCAATCTCGGGCCCGAGATGCCGGTTCATCCCCGCCAATTGAAACTCGAATTCAAAATCCGACACCGCCCGCAACCCGCGCAGGATGACGGTCGCCCCGGAAGTTCTGGCACAGTCGACAAGCAGCGTATCAAAGCCGATGACTTCCACATTGGGAACCTCCGCCAGTGAATCCCGCGCCATGGTCACCCGCTCACCCAGCGCAAACAGGGGGACCTTGTTACGATTTTCAGCCACGGCGACGATCACCCGACTGAACATGCGGGCCGCCCTGCCCACCAGATCAACATGACCGTTGGTAATGGGATCGAAAGTACCCGGATAAATCGCTGTAATGTTCATCAAGCGGCGCGTCTGTTAAGGGAAAATCCTGACTTCACGGCGAACTCTGCAATACGTTGCGTTGATATAAATAGTAGGCCACCTCACCCGCTCGGCCACGCCGCAGTGGTACCCACCCGGGCGGCAGATCATCCAGAGCCGATTCAGGCTCGGCTTCGATATAGATCTTGGCGCATGGCGTCAACCAGCCACCTGTCTCCAGCAGGGCGGCGGCCTTAGCGACCTTGGCCTGACGAAACGGGGGATCCAGAAAAACCAGCTCAAAGGTCTCTGCCCGGCCTGCCAGGTAATGTAAGGCATCCTCCCGCAGAACCGTCACCTGATCGGCCCGCAACAGCGTCCGGTTGGCCGCCAGCGATGCCGCGACCCGTGAATCCGACTCCACCTGCACCACCTTCGCTGCCCCGCGTGAAGCGGCTTCAAAGCCCAGCGCTCCGCTCCCTGCGAACAGATCAAGGCACCGAGCGCTTTCGACGTCATCACGCAACCAGTTAAAGATTGTTTCCCGCACCCGACCGGGCGTTGGTCGAAGGCCCTCAACAGGCGGAAAGCTCAGCTTTCGGCTGCGCCACAGACCTCCGATAATGCGCAACTCATTCCTGGGACCGGATACCCTAGGCAAAGCGCACCCCCAGAACAAGCCTCATCACTTGGCGCCGCCGCCCACCAGGACCGTCTGCAGCTTGCCAGTATCCAACCGCGCCATTAACGCCCGTTTCACATCTTCGCGGGTCACAGCCTGTACTTTGGCAGTGAAGGTATTCAGG
>JBILXN010000253.1:0-2816 GCA_044378425.1 Methylococcaceae bacterium | reverse complement strand
TGGATATTGCTTAAATCGACTCTATCAAAATCGTTGAGCACCAGGCTACCTATGCCGGCAGCTGCAAGATACATCGCAGCCGGAGAGCCCAAACCGCCCAGACCTATGATAAGCGCCGAAGATGACAACAAACGTTCCTGCCCGACGATATCTATCTGTGGCAGGAGAATATGTCGGCTATATCTTAGGAGTTGATCGTCATCCATGAGCATAGGGTTATCAATTTACAGTGGTGGGAATAGCAGGCGATTACGGCGAAAGTGGCGCTTGGGGGGCGAGCGTGAACCCAATGCGGGCGGACTGCACCAATTAAGGGTTGGCGCCGCAAATCCAGGCCCATACCGATGCGTTCTGTACTATCATTAGAACCATAACATTCAACCGACAGAGCGGCAATTACACGATGGCGCGCACTATTGCAGTATTTCTGATGATCCTGAGCAACGCTGTCCGGTCCGATGATCAGGCTTCTGTGCCGGTGCCCCTGCCTGAACAGCCCGACTTGCCACCACCGGTGCGTAGCGGTCAGCCACTGGATCCCGACGTCACGATCATTCGGCAGGGTGAAGAAACAATCGAAGAATACCGATACAACAATCAGATTTACATGGTCAAGATTACACCTGTCATCGGCCCGGCCTACTATCTGGTTGACAAGGATGGCGACGGCAATCTTGATGTCCGTCACCGTGACAACGAGAAAGGTATGAACATCAATAAGTGGACACTGTTTAGCTGGTGAAGCCGACTCGCGCCTACTGTCACCATCATTGCCCTGACCTGACACAGCCGGTGTTACCGGCCCTTGTCCCTCTTCTTATACATTTTTAAGGTACCACTGGCTTGAGCACAGAGAAGACACGGCTCTTAACCCTGCTATTGGCTAACAATCAGCAGCATTTGCTACGCCAGGGTTGCAAGGGTTTGGAAAAGGAAAGCCTCAGACTGGGCGCGGACCACATGATTGCGCATACGCCGCATCCTGCCGGGTTTGGGTCGGCTCTGACCCACCCATGGATCACGACAGATTATTCTGAAGCACTTCTGGAACTCATCACACCACCGTTTCAGGATTCGGCTGCCACGCTCGTCTTTTTGCAGAATATCCATGGCTTCGTCCATCGCCAGTTGAATAATGAAGTCTTGCTGGCGACATCTATGCCCATTGGCCTTGCGGGTGATGAGAGTGTTCCCATCGCCAATTACGGGACTTCAAATATCGGCAAGATGAAACGGGTTTACCGTAACGGGCTCTCGTACCGCTACGGACGTACCATGCAGTCGATAGCCGGAATACACTTCAACTACTCCGTCAACGAGGCGCTGTGGCCGGTACTGAAAGATCTGACAGAAGACAGCAATACGCTGTCGGCGTTTATCTCGGAGCATTATTTTGGGGCGGTGCGGAATGTTCACCGGTACGGCTGGTTGCTTATCTACCTGTTTGGTAACTCCCCGGCGATCTGCAATTCCTTTTTCAAGGGCCGTGAATCGCTGGCGGACAAATTTCAGAGATTTGACGAAACAACCCTGTATCGGCCTCACGCCACCTCCCTGCGGATGAGCGATATCGGCTATCGTAACGACAACCAGACCAGTCTTGACATTTCCTTCAATAATCTCGATGAGTATGTTGCCTGCTTGCAGGCCGCGATCAACAAACCCTACCCCCCCTATGAAAAAATAGGCATCAAGGTCGGTGAAGAATATCGCCAGCTTAATGCCAACATTCTGCAGATTGAGAACGAATACTACAGCCTTATACGGCCCAAACAAGTCGCTCGGTCCGGTGAAAAACCGACTTTGGCCTTGAAAAAACGCGGTGTGCGCTATATCGAACTCAGGGCGCTGGATTTAAATTGTTTCGAGCCTGCCGGGGTTTCCATCGAAACCCTGCACTTCCTGGAAGTCTTTGTGTTGTTCTGTCTGCTGGAACAAAGTCCGCCACTATCGACCGAAGAAAAAGCTGAGAGCAGCCGCAACGCCTTGAGCGTGGCCTGCTGCTCAAGGACTAAAGGATTCAGGCTCTTCAGGGCCGGAGGGGACGTCCCGCTAGCGCAGTGGGCAGACCACATACTCGATAGCATGCTAGAGATTGCCCAGATACTGGACGAAGACCTAACGACTCGCCCCTATACCGCCAGCGTACTGATGCAAAGGACAGCCATCACCGACCCCGAGCAAGGCCCGGCAGCCAGAGTGCTACGGGAGATGCGCAATAACGGTGAGTCGTTCGCCGAGTTTGCCTGGCGCTTATCGCAGGAGCATGCGCAATACTGGCTCAATCAACCCCTGGATCCGGCTGTTGAGTTGCAATTCAGGCAGTCCGCCGCAGACTCCCTACTTAAACAAGCCGAGATAGAAGCCGCCGACACACTGTCATTCGACGAATTCCTGCAGGCTTACATGAATCAAGACTAGCGAATCATCGAAGGCGGGCTCATTTAGCGTTGAAAGGCGCGACGATGCTTCCGACTCGACTCGACCCTGCAACGTCTCGGCGTTATGCCGTCCTTGAGCCATCCGGCGGTCAGCAATAACAATCCCTACCCGGAGTCGCTGTTCAAAAACTTGAAGTACCGCCCCATCTATCCCCTGTTGTCCTGTACATCTGATTCGCAACAGCCTGGACTACGCCAGTTGGAAGGATCGCAATGCGTTGGCGGCGGCGATCAAGCCGATTTACACGGCCCCCAGCGCAGAGGCCGCACTGGCTGAGTGGGAGGCCTTCGCCCAAGGCCCTTGGGGCGAGAAGTTTCCGACCGTGGTAGCGGCCTGGCATCGGGCGTGGGATCGGGTCATTCCCTTCTTCGCCT
>JBILXN010000252.1:0-2858 GCA_044378425.1 Methylococcaceae bacterium | reverse complement strand
ATTCGATTTCGACCTCATCGCCGAAGCGCTGCGGACGGGGGCCATCACCCTTTGTTTCGACGCCATGCATGCCATTACCGGTCCCTATGCTCGGTGTATCCTTGAGGGCAGACTGGGCGCCGCACCGGCTTCAGTGATGAACGGGATTCCGCTGGACGATTTTGGTGGGGGTCACCCGGATCCCAACCTGGTTCATGCCCATGATCTGGCTGAGCGCATGTTCGGGCCGGATGCACCTACCCTGGGAGCGGCTTCCGATGGCGACGGTGATCGCAACATGATTGTCGGCAGGCATTTCTTTGTCACGCCCAGCGACAGTCTCGCTGTTCTTGCAGCCAATCTTCACCTGTTGCCGGGATACCGTAGCGGGCTTAAGGGCGTTGCCCGTTCGATGCCGACCAGTCAGGCGGTAGATCGGGTGGCTCTGGCCATGGGCCTGCAATGCTATGAAACGCCGACCGGCTGGAAATTTTTCGGTAATCTGCTCGATGCCGGCAAGATTACGCTCTGCGGCGAGGAAAGTTTCGGCACCGGCTCCGACCATGTGCGGGAAAAAGACGGTCTTTGGGCTGTGCTGGCCTGGCTTAACCTGCTGGCGGTGCGGCAGGAGTCGGTAGCGGATATTGTTCGTGAGCATTGGCAGACCTATGGTCGCGACTACTACTCCCGCCACGACTACGAGGGTATGCCCTCTGTGATTGGCGACGGCATCATGGCTTATTTGCGCGACCAGCTCCCTGCGCTGGCAGGGCAGAGTTTCGGGGTCAACAGGGTCCAGCGGGCGGATGATTTCAGCTATACCGACCCGGTAGACGGGAGCGTCAGTCCCAACCAAGGCATCCGGATTATTTTCGAGAATGGCTCGCGCATTGTCTTCCGCCTCTCCGGAACCGGAACCGAGGGCGCCACGCTACGGATCTATCTGGAACGCTATGAGCGCGATCCGGCCGAGCACGGCCACGACCCACAAGAGGCGCTGAAGGATCTGATTGAACTGGCCGAGCAGCTGGGTGAGGTGAAGCAGCGTTCCGGTATGGTGGTACCGACTGTAATCACCTGATTAGGACGGCGAGTCACACGCGGAGTGCACGCTGCCCTCCGCCTTCAAATAGAGGCCCGACAGGGTGTTCCTGTCGGGCCTTTCTATAACTAAAGAAAACAAGAGGGCCATCTTCACTCTTGGCAGCACCAGGGCGGGGTGGTCAGGGGGCCGCCTCCTTTTCTGCCAGATATTTTGCCATCCGGGCATACTGTTCCAGAGTCAGGGTTTCCGCCCGTGCGTTTGGGTTGATGTCCAGCGCCCCTAATTCATCCTGATCGAGCAGTGTCTTTACCGAATTGCGCAGGGTTTTGCGGCGTTGTGAAAAAGCGGTAGCGACTACCCGATTCAAGGTCGCGGCATCGACATCGACCGGTTTTACGTCATGCGGTACCAGGCGGACGATGGCCGAGGTTACCCTTGGCGGCGGGAAAAAACTCTCCGGTGAAACCTCGAACAGCTTTTCTGCCCGGCAATGGTATTGCGCCATGATGCTGAGGCGACCGTAATCAGGATCGTCGGCCTCGGCACAAAGACGGTCTATGACCTCCTTCTGCAGCATGAAGTGCATATCCTCAATCAGATCGGCCTGCCCGAACAGATGAAACATCAAGGGCGTCGATATGTTATAGGGCAGGTTGCCCACCACCCTGAGTTTCTCGCCGTCGCTCAGGCTATGGAAGTTGAACTTCAGGGCGTCGGCCTGATGTAACTGGAAGCGTGTATTGCCCTTGAAGCGACGGTCCAGCAGAGCAGCCAGGTCGCGGTCAATCTCCACCGCATCCAGTCGCTGGCAGCCATGAGCAAGGAAGGCCGCCGTCATCACGCCTTCGCCCGGGCCGATCTCCACCAGATGTTCGTTCGCCGCCGGATTGACGGCCATGACGATACGCTGGATGACAGCCTCATCACGCAGAAAGTTCTGGCCGAAGCGTTTGCGGGGGGTGTGATTCATGGAGCGTTTGGCCTTTGAGCGGGGGTTTGGCGATTGTGAGAGCGATGGACCATCTCGATTGCCGCCTCAATGGCGGCCAGCAGGCTGCCGGCATCAGCCCTGCCGGTGCCGGCCAGATCCAGAGCCGTGCCATGATCGACCGAAGTCCGGATGATGGGCAGACCTAAAGTAATGTTGACGGCACGGCCAAAGCCGATATGTTTCAGTACAGGCAGACCCTGATCGTGATACATCGCCAGCACCGCATCGGCCTGTGCCAGTTGTGAGGGCAGAAAGAGCGTGTCGGCCGGTAACGGGCCGACCAGATTGAGCCCCTCGGCCCGGAGTTGCTGCAGCACAGGCTCAATGACTTCAATCTCCTCACGGCCCAGGTGTCCGCTTTCGCCAGCATGGGGGTTGAGTCCCGCAACCAGAATGCGGGGCTGATCCAGCCCGAAGCGGTTGACCAGATCCCGATGCAGGACGCGCAAGGTGCGGGTCAGGCTCTCGTAGGTGATGGCCTGACTGACGGCGCTCAACGGTAGGTGAGTGGTTGCCAATGCGACCCGTAGCGCCTTCGTCATCAACAGCATCACCGGGTCACCGCCGGTGAGTTGAGCCAGAAATTCGGTATGGCCGGTAAAGGCGATACCCGCATCATTGATGACGCCCTTGTTGACTGGCGGCGTGATCAAGGCATCAAACCGGCCGTCGAGACAGGCGCGGGTTGCAGCTGTCAGGCTGTCGAGGATGTAGCCGGCATTGGCGGGATTGAGCCTGCCACAGCCCTTATCGGCCGCTTCTGCCACCGGCCATACCGGCAAAAAACCGGCCTGATGGGGTTGAAGGTCTGCCGGGCGGGTGGTAACGATACGAATCGACAGG
>JBILXN010000251.1:0-2867 GCA_044378425.1 Methylococcaceae bacterium | reverse complement strand
TGCCTTCAGGACGTCGTCCAGGGTCATCGAGCCGTTGGGGTCGTGGAACCGCTCAATATTTTTGAGGGTTACAACACCCGCTCTTGCATAGGCGGCCATTACGTTACGGCTGTCAATCTCATGGCCGCCGGTATCACTCGCCGCTACCCCTATACTGGCCGGTAAAGCCAGCATCACCACGATCACAGCCAGCAGCCTGAACCCTAGGGTGTTGAGGTAGTATTTTTTGATAGGTGAAAACTGGATCATTGCGGATGGTGTGACTACTGAATAAATACCGGTCAGCCGGCGGTGCTGGCGCTATCCCACTGCACGGCACTGCGGCGATAGTAACCTACTCCGGTGTATATCAGGTGAGGTTGCTTGAGCACTCGGGCGTCAGTCCAGGGCTGATGGCGCGCGGCAGACTGTGATGGTTGATCGGGCGATTAGGGCGGTGTGGTGGATGGCGTGCAAAGGTTGCGATCAGACCCGCGAGGCGGCGGCGGCCCCACTATCGGGCGCTGATGTTGAGGCCGCAGCGTGTTGAGCCCGAAGTGTTAAATGGGCTGAATAGCCAGGGCTTCCCGGGGAGGTGACGGACACTGAACAGAATCATCAGTCAGGCAATGTGGACAGCGCATTACTTGACTACCTTCAGTTCAGGCCGCTTGCGGGTAGGGGGAGTCGGTTTTGCCTTTGGGGGAGGCGGCGGAGGCGTCGTTGACTCGTCTTCCTCCTCGTCGAATACCATGCCCTTGCCATTTTCCTGTGCGTACAGGGCCATCGCGGCTCGGATGGGGACATAAACCTGCATGGGCTTTCCGCCAAAACGGGCGTTGAATGCGATCTGTTCATCGCCCAACGCCAAGTCATGGATGGCTTCCGGCCGCAGGTTCAGTACGATTCGGCCTTCCTGGACAAAGGCGTGAGGAACCACCACGCCTTCGGCTTCTGCATTGACCAACAGGTACGGCGTCAGATTATTGTCTACGATCCACTGATAGATCGCCCGAACAAGATAGGGCTTAAGAGAGCTCATACCGACTTCTGTTTATGCCATTACCCGGTGCATTAGCGAGGTATACGGGATTGGGCTAGTCAATGTCCTTCCAGTATTCATTCTTGAGTTTATAGAGAATATAGGTCAGGAATAGCAGGAAGATAATGACGTATTTGCCAAGGGGTACACGATCCAGTTTGGACGGTTCGGCAACATAAGCCAGGAAATTGGTAATATCCAGCACTACCGCATCGAATTCTCTGGGCTTTAATTTACCGTTGCCAACGTGTTCAAAGCCCACCACTTCAGGCACGCCATCGATCTTCTCAATGACAGGTAACTGGTCGCCCTGCAACTCCCACAGCACGTTAGGCATGGCAACATTTGGCGCCACACTGTTATTGACGCCAAAGGGTCGCTTGGCATCGAGATAGAATCCCTTTAAGTAACTATAGACCCAGTCTGCGCCACGCGACCGGATCACCAGTGACAAATCAGGCGGTGCAACCCCGAAGGCAGACTTTGCAATATCGGCCGACATCGATGCGTTAACGGTATCGTATATTTTCAGATCACCAAAAAGGATAGATTCCCGCATCTTCGCTTCATTGATCTTGAGATCCTTGCCGATCCGTGAATACCTCATCTGCTTGAGGCCGTGGCACCCGAGACAATAATTTGCAAAGTGACCCGCTCCACGCAGGACAGATAGGGTATCGAAAACATCGACATCAGCCTGCTCCATAGTCTGACCTTTCTCAGAGCCATTGCAGGCTAAGGCCACCACGCACAGCAAAATAGTGAGCACCTTGTTCATTCTTATTTTCTTCCGGAAAGTTTCCTGCGCATCTCGGATAACGATGCCTTCAGATTCAGATAATGGGGAGAATGCTGCAAGGCGCGCAACCCTTCCTCAATCAACCGCCATTGGAAGCCTTCGCGCTTGGAGAGGGGTAATACCGGTTCCGTGAGTCGCTCGGGAACGGGTTTGGTAATTTCAATGGCAGAAAATATCGGTAACAGCAGGAAGAATCCGAAATAGATCACCGAAAACATCCGCGCCATTAGTGTATAGGTCTCGGTCACCGGTTTGGTGCCGAGAACGCCGAGTCCCAGGAAACTGATAATAAAGAAGGTCAGGGCTATCTTGAACAGCGGGCTTCTATACCGGATGGATTTAACCGGGCACCGATCCAGCCATGGCAATAGAAACAGCACCACAATCGACATGCCCATGCCGATGACCCCACCCAACTTACTCGGGATTGCTCTCAGGATGGAGTAGAACGGGGTGAAGTACCACACCGGCTGGATGTGCTCGGGTGTCTTCAAGGGGTCGGCAGGGTCAAAGTTCGGGTCCTCAAGGAACAGCCCGCCCATCTCGGGGGTATAGAACACGATGTAGGCGAAGATCGTCAGGAAAATGCCTGCGACGTAAAGATCCTTGACCGTGTAGTAGGGATGGAAGGGTATGCCGTCCTTGGGTATGCCCATGAGGTCGGTGTTTTTCTTGATCTCGATACCATCAGGGTTATTCGAGCCGGTAGTGCGTAATGCGGTGAGGTGGAGTGCCACCAGACCCAGGATAGCCAGCGGCACGGCAATGACATGAAGGGCGAAAAACCGGTTCAAGGTGGCATCGGCTATGACGTAGTCACCCCGGATCCATACGGCCAGGTCCTCACCTATCACCGGTATGGCGCCGAACAGGGAAATAATCACCTGTGCGCCCCAGTATGACATCTGGCCCCAGGGTAACAGGTAACCCATAAAGGCCTCGGCCATCAGCAGAACGAAAATGACCATACCGAACAGCCACAGTAACTCGCGTGGCTTTTTGAACGAGCCATAAAAAATGGCCCGAAACATGTGCATGTAGATGACG
>JBILXN010000003.1:0-33411 GCA_044378425.1 Methylococcaceae bacterium | reverse complement strand
GACATGGTAGTGCCCATTGCCTTGGTTGATGCAGGTGAAGAGGATCATCGGCACAGCCAGCACCCGCGCCAGCATGACCGGGGCCTCCGGGAATATGGCGGGCCGACCGAAAAAATCACAGATCACCTGTTTATCCCCCGTGACGCTACGGTCGCCAAGAATGGCCACAAATCCGCCCGCCCGGGTCTGGGCATCCAGCCCGATCAGTGAGCCCGGCTGGCCCATGTAGACGATGTCATCGAACAGTTCGGGGTTAAGCTTCTGGAAGAGGCTGGTAATGAGTGGCGTGCGGTCGCCGTAGACCAGCGGCTTGATACTGAATCCGCCCCGGCTGCGGCCGATGGCACGGATGATCTCGAAGCTGCCGAGGTGGGCACCGACCAGCAGGCCACCGCGACCGGAGCGGGCATGGCGCTCAAGCACCTCCAGCCCGTCCATGCTGAGCGAGACGCGCTGATGCTGTCCGGCAAATATGTAGATGCGGTCCAGCAGGGTGGCAGCAAACGTATGGTAATGCCGAAACACATCGCGCCAGCCGGTTTCCCGTCCCAGGGCCAGTCGCAGGAAGTGCCGGGAGTCGATCCGTGTGCGGTCGGAGAAGATGACGAAATAGGAGGTGATCGGGTAGAGCAACAGGCTGGCGATGGGGCGCCCGAGGTGCAGGGCGATCCACATGATGATGGCAATCCAGAACCGGTTGCTCCGCTCGGGGACGGCAAGCCAGTTTTGCTGATGATCGGAATCGGGCTTAGCCGCGCTCATGAACCGGTTCCCGGATCGTTAATAGCCCTGAGGCAACCGCGCGATCGGCCTCACGGCACTCGAAGCGGATCAGGCCATCAGCGCGGTGCTCGAAGCGCACATGGCAGATCTGTTCCGGCAGCAGTATGGCGGTGAACTTGGCGCTGACGACCCCTGCCAGGCGGCTGCCGGGGCAGTGTTCGCCCAGCAGCGCGACTACGGCATCCAGTATGACGACGGCCGGTACTACCGGCTGTCCCGGAAAATGTCCCGGCAGGGAGGGATGACTGGCGGGTATGGAGAAGATCATCGCGAGGAGGGTTCTCCAGACCGTGACGGGCGGGTGGCAGCGTCGGCGTCGATCCAGCCCTGCTCGGTCAGGGTGCGTATCAGTTGCAGCAGCGGAGGATGCTCATGGTGCCGGAAGCGCCAGCGCCGGTAGCCATATTCAGCCACGAAAAATAGGCCGACGATGACAAAGTTGAGCGTGTTGGCGAACAGCAGCACCGTTGCCGTCGATGCCGTGAGGCCTAGCCAGAACCCGTTCAGGGCCAGCCCTCTGAGCAGCCAGGCCCAGGCTTGGGTCAGGTAGCGGGTATAGGCTTCCAGCTCGGGGTGCAAAGAGCCACGTCGCTCCAGTCGGGCGATGCGGGTGATCAGAGCGGTCCTTCCCGAAGCCAGACTACTGGCAAAAATGTGCGCCAGACCCAGGTTCATGACTACCGGAAATGCGCTGAGGCTCGTGTCGGGCCAGAGCTTCAGTGCCAGCAGGCATAAGCTTGCGGCGAGCAAGCCCAGAGCCAGTCGTCGGCCCGTGCTGCCTGTCGCCACCAGGCCGGTGAGAAGGCCCAGTGTCATCACGGCATCCGGCGCCGCCAACCACAGCATGGGGATCTGTTCGCTGCGAAGCGCAATGAAGGAGGCTACCGGGTAACCGGTCATCAGCAGCAGGACGACCAGCAGGCGTCGCGACATCATGGTGCTCAGAGTGTGCGACGTCGTTCGATGGTGGCGGCGAGAGCACCCAGAGAGGAAAAAATTTGGGTGGTGTCAGGATCATCGGATTTGATCTGGAAACCGTAGCGCTTGGCGATCACCACGGATAATTCCAGCAGGTCGATAGAGTCGAGCCCCAGCCCTTCCCGATACAGGGGTGCGGCCGGGTCTATCGTTTCAGGTGCCAACTCCAGATTGAGAGCATCGACCATCAGGAGGGCTACTTCGGATTCAAGTGGGGTCATCGGATCGTGTGATTCTGGTGAGCCGGACAAAGGGGGGCGCCCGTCGTCGGGCAGTTTAACCGTTAGCGCACTGGGGGAGAATCCCGCAGGCTGATAACGGCTTCAATTTCCAGCAGCAGTTCAGACCGGCAGATATCCCCCTGGAGGAAAAGAAGCTCAGCCCCGGGCCCCAGCGCTTCGGTGAGAAGGCCGCGCACGGTGGCGTGGTGTCCGGCGTGGCGGAGGTAGATTTTCCAGGCCGCCTGACCGCTAGGGTGGAGTGAACTGCCGGCCGTGGTTTGCGCCAATATGGCCCGAATGTTGGCCAGAGTCTCCTGGCACTGACCGACAATGTCGGCGGTATGGACCGAGGTATGACCGCTGATGCTCGCTGTGCCGGAGATGAACAGCCCGCCGCCATCGGGCAGCAGCATGGCGCGGGAGAAGGACGGGCTACGCGGGCCATAGCGGCGCGGATAATGATAGGCACTGAGCTGGCGCGGGTTTTCGATCGGGTGACCCGGCTGGCGGGCGGCAATGAAATACATACAGAGCTCGCCGCCTTCCGAGCCGATGGCACTGGCTGCCGGCAGGTCGGTACCAAAAACGTAGCCCGCTTCGGCGAGCGCCTGGTGGCGACCCAGACAGAACTGCTGATAACGCTCCAGTCCCTCATCGTCCTCATTGATGTCAGGAAAGTAATGCCAGACCCGTTGCAGGTGCGTGTAGCCGGTCTCCGCCAGCAAGCCGAGGATCTGGTGATAGGCCGTTGCGGTTGCCGACTTCACATCGGTTGCGGCAAGGCTCAGGCTGCCGAACAGCAGTTCACCATTGTCAGCATAGCGAATGCCCCGTTGTTCCCCGTAGACCGCGGGACGCTGGCCACGCCAAACCTCGATGACGGACGCAGAACCGAGCTGGGGCAAGCCGACAACCACCTGGGGCAGTCCCGGGGGTACCAGAGTCGCTGCCGGTGCGCCGAAGCTGATCAGGGCCAGAAGGCGGTCGTCGGTCGGCAGTGCCTGCGTCGCGGTGCTGAGCAGGCAGGGGAAAATCTGGCACTGGCCGTGGGTGGGGGGTTTGGCCCGCTCCGGAGGCTGGCATAGGGCCGCGTTCATGATTCAGCCCAGTTCCATGCTCTTGCGCCGTCGGCGCAGGGCGGCAAGGCTCTGTCTCGGCATGCAGAGGCTTTTGATCCAGAAGATAATCTGGAACACCAGCAGCCGTAGCCGCAACGGGGTGTCCCTGAATAAATCACCCGCCAGCAGAGACAATACGCCCGTTTTGACACCCAGGATGTTGCGCGGATAGATGAACATATCGCGCACTGCAGGCGTCGTGACGCGATAGATGAACCAGGAAAAGGTTTTGAGGCTGCGGCTGATCTCCCGTTGAAACTGCCGCAGTTCGACGGGCGCCCACTCGGGGTGATCAAGAATGCGGTCTACCACCTCGGCTCCCCGGCAGCCGCCATGCAGTGCGATATGCACGCCGCTGGAAAACACCGGGTCAATGAAGGCGAAGGCATCGCCAATCATCAGGTAGTTTCGGCCATGCATGCGACTGGACTGATAGGAGTAATTGCCGGTTGCGGTCACCTCGCCGTTCAGGCGGGCATCGGCCAGCCGGGCCGCGAGGCCAGGGCAGAGGGCGATGGTGTCGAGCAGGAATCGGTCGACCGGCACCGAGCGGGTTTTCAGATAGGCAGGGCTGCACACTGCGCCGATGCTGGTGGTGCCATCCTTGAGCGGGATGAACCAGAACCAGCCATGCGCAAACCAGTAGATGCAGATATTGCCTTCGTCCTGACCGCTGTTGCGTCGGGCGCCGTCAAAATGACCGTACAGGGCGGCGCTGGCATGTTTGCGATTGCGTTGTTTGCTGCCGAGTACATGGGCCAGAAAGGTATCCCTACCGGTCGCGTCGACGTAAAAGCGGGCGCTGTAGTGTCTTTCGCTACCATCGTCGCAGCGAGCGGCGACCTGGTTGATACCGTCATCGCCCAGTTGGACAGAGGTGACGCGGCAGCCCTCAATCACCTCAGCCCCTTTGCTGCGGCTGTTCTGCAGCAGGATATGGTCGAATTCCGAGCGTCTTACCTCGTAAGAATAGGGGTAGCTCCTGTCGATGGCCTCACCGAAGCGAAAATCGCTCTGACTGCCATGATCCATGGAGTGAAATTCCGCAGCGTATTTGCGCAGGCCGATCTGTTCGATCTGATCCGTAACGCCCAGGCGGTCCAGATAGGGCAGGCTCAGCGGCAACAGCGATTCGCCAATATGGAAGCGCGGGTGGTGGTCTTTTTCCAGCAGCACCACGCGACGGCCCTTTTCGGCCAGCAAGGTCGCGAGGGCTGAACCGGCCGGGCCACCCCCCATCACCAGTACATCGCAGGTTTGGGCAGGGCTGTGAGTCATGGTCGGGTGTTCCGCTGTTATAACTGGGGATTGGGTGGGCGGCAGACATCTGCCGCCGGATTTTGCTACCCTGCGATTATAGAGTATCGCCGGATTTGGCCCGATGAGGAACACCGCTTGATGACCGCGCAGACCGAACTCCAGCCCGCCGAGGTTCATATCTGGCTGCACCCGCTGACGGCTGGGATAGCGGAAGACGCATCCGGGCAGGCATGGCTTGAAGCTACAGAGCAGGCGCAGGCGGCGCGACTGCGGGACGACTGCGCGCGGGCGACTTACCTGAGCACCCGCAGCCGGCTGCGGATGCTATTGGCCGGCTATCTCGGCCAGCATCCGGCAGACCTCCGCTTTGTGCTGAACGCTTACGGCAAGCCCCGGCTGGCGGGAACGGCAGAGCATGAGGGACTGGTGTTTAACCTCTCCCACACCCGCCGGTTTGCGGTGTTGGCCTTTGCCCTCGATACCGCGTTAGGTGTGGATATTGAAATGATGCGGCCGCGCAGAAACCTTGAGGGGCTGGCGAGATTCTGTCTGGCGGCGGATGAACTGGCAGAGTGGCTGACGGTGCCGGAGGGGCAACACCTGGCTGACTTTACCCGCCGCTGGACCGCCAAGGAAGCGTTTGCGAAAGCGGTGGGGCGGGGTCTTGCCGCCGGTGTTCGGGCGATCGTTCCGGACCTCACCGAGGGCAGCTACCGGGCAGTGCCGATGGACTATGGCCCTGCTCATGACTGGCAACTGCAGCAGTGGCGACATCAGGATTGTCAGGCCGCGCTCGCCTACCGCGGGGTCAGGCGACGGGTTCGGCTGTTCGGGGTTGAAAACTGAGGCGATTTCAGTCAGGTAGGCTTTTGCCCCAGTTCAGGATGCCCTTGGGGTCAAATTGGCGCTTGATGGCATGCATCATGGCCAATGAGGTCAGGTCAAGTTCGCGCCCCACATACTCGCGCTTCTCTATGCCCACGCCATGCTCACCCGAGAGCGTACCGCGTAACCGCAATACCAGGCTGAACATTTCATCGAGACAGGCATGGGCTTTTTCGTCCTCCCCTGGCTTGCCGGGATCGTACATCAGGTTGACGTGGATGTTGCCGTTGCCGGCATGGCCGAAATTGACGATGGGCAGGCCATAGCGGCGCGAGAGCTCGTCCAGCCCGGCAATCAGGGCGGGGAGTTCGGTGACCGGCACCACGACATCTTCGTTGATCTTCTTTGGGGCGATTTTGCGCAGGGTCGGTGACAGTGCCTTGCGGGTCTGCCACAGCGCTTCGACTTCTTCGGTACTGTTGGCGATGCGGAATTCGAGCAGGCCCTCGTTTTCGGCCGCCGCCCGAATGCTGTCAATTTGCGGGGTCATGGCCGCCGCGAAACCATCGACTTCAATCATCAGCAGGGCACCCGCCTGCTCCGGCAAGCCCGCCGTGGAATAGCGCCGCACCATCTCAATGGCGTTGCCGTCGATGAACTCCAGCGCACAGGGTACGGCGGGCTGGGCCATGATGCGGGCAATGGCGCGGGCGGCCGCATCGACGGTGGCATAGACAGCCCGCAACGTGCGCTTGCTCTCGGCAAGCGGGGTGAGCTTGAGGGTCGCTTCGGTGATGAGGGCCAATGTACCCTCGGAACCAATCAGCAGGCGGGTAAGATCATAGCCCACTACCCCCTTGGTGGTGCAGACACCGACCCGCAGCTCTTCGCCCGCCCCGGTGACCGCACGCAGACCCAGCGTATTTTCCCGTGGTGTGCCGTACTTGACTGCTCGGGGGCCTGCAGAGTTGTACGCAAGATTGCCGCCGACGCTGCAGAAAGGCGCGCTGGTGGGGTCAGGCGGCCAGAAGAATCCCTGGCTCTTGACGGCATCCTGCACCGCTTGATTAGTGATGCCGGGCTCAACAATGATGTAGCGGTTATCAACCGAGAACTCCACTATCCGGTTCATGCGCTCGAAGGACGCCACTACGCCATGTTTGAGCGGTACCGTAGCGCCGGTGGTACCGGTACCTCGACCGCGGGCGGTCAATGGCACCTCATATTCGTTGCAGAGCCGCACCAGCGCCAGCGTCTGCTGGTGCGAGAGCGGGAACACCACCGCATCCGGCAGTACCTGGCGCTTGCTGTTGTCGTAGCCATAGACCCAGCAATCTGCCGGGTCGGTGAAGATGGCGTCAGTCGGGAAAATCTCGCGCAGGCGGGTGAGGAAAGCGGTGGGCAGGGACATGGTTTACTCGCCAAAAAGCTGATGATCGATAAGGTCACACAGACAATGGGTGACCAGCAGATGGAGTTCCTGAACCCGTGCAGTGCTGTCCGAGGGAACCCGCAGCTCAAGGTCGGTTTCCCGCAACAGGGGTGCGAGCGGACCGCCATCACGCCCATTCAGCGCAACGATGGTCATGTCCCGGTCGTGGGCGGCGCTGGCCGCGCTGAGCAGGTTCGCGGAGTTGCCGCTGGTGGTATAGATGACCAGGACATCGTTGCTATGGCCCAGGGCGCGAATCTGCTTGGCGAAGACTTCGTCGAAACGGTAGTCGTTAGCGATGGAGGTCAGGGCGGCGGTATCGGTGGTCAGCGCGATGGCGGGCAGGCCGGGCCGGTCGCGCTCGTACCGGTTGAGCAACTCGGACGAAAGGTGCTGGGCCTCTGCCGCCGAACCGCCGTTGCCGCAGCAGAGAATCTTGCCATCATTGAGCAGGCAATTTGCGAGGCGGACAGCGGCGGCTTCGATGCGGTCGCCCAGCCGCAGCAGGCTATCCTGGGTGGTTTCGGTGTGGGCGGCGAACTGTTGGTTGATGCGGTCTTGCAAGGTCATGGTATCTGCGGATCGAAAGCGTGGGCGGCCACTATATCAGCCTGCCTGGAAAGCGTCCCTGATCCAGTCCAGTGACAGGCCTTCCGGCCCCGGTTCCAGGGCGGCGACATCGAACCGGCTGGGGCCATCGTGGCGATAGTCTCTGAGAAAACAGGCCGCCGTATTGAGGAGGCGGACCTGTTTTTGCCGGGTTACGCTTTCGGCGGCGCTGCCATGGCGACGGCTGCGGCGGTAGCGCACTTCAACGAACACCAGGGTCTTGCGATCCAGCAGGATGAGGTCAATCTCACCATAGCGCGAGTGATAATTCCGGGCCACGAGGCGCAGGCCTTGCGTCTGCAGCCAGGCCAAGGCCGTATCTTCGGCCTGTTGCCCTATGCCTTGGGCGGCTGTTTTGGGGCGGGGGGGCTTCACCGGGCCGGTGCGGTTGCAGGACGCAGGAGGGGTGCAGTGCCGCGCCGTTGCAGACCACCCGTGTCAAACCGTGCGCATTCCAGTTGGCGCTGCAGTTGATTGCCGGACTGCAGGGCCAGCGTGCCGGTGGCCCCGGCCCAGCGATAGCCGGGATCGGCCTTGAGGCGACCGAGCATCGGGACCAGTCGGTAAGCATCCAGCCCCATGGCGATCAATTTGACCGTGTCCGCCGGCGTCTGGCTAATCTGACTGGCCATAGCCTGCGCTGACAGGGCACCACCCTCGGTGGGATTGAGCAGCCAGGGCATGCCACAGAAAATCAGGCCGTTGAGCTTGTCCTGAAGTGCGGGGTCATTCTTGCCGTCATAGACTCCGGCGGTGGCGTACACGGGGACTGCTCCACCGGTGGCGCTGGCGCTGATTTTCGGCAGGATGGCCGCAGCGTCGCTGCCGTCGGCCACCAGGAAAACGAACGGATTACCGGCAAGATCGGTGGCCAGCAGGTCCCTCACCACGGTGGCCATGTCGCCGCCGTGCTGGACATAGTAGCGGCTATTGGCGACCTGCCCGCCCAGCGAGCGCCAGTAGTGATCGAAGTGCTGTGTCAGGCGCTTGCCGTAGGCGGTATCCGGTGCCAGCACCAGCGCCTTCTGGCGACCATCAAACCAGGCGCTGCCGGCGACCTGCTCGACATCCTGCTCCGGCGTCAGACTCAATTGAAAAAGCTTCGGGTTAGCCTGATCGCTGACCTGATTAAGCGCCAAAACCGGCACGGAAAGGTCGCTGTGGCGAGCCAGAGCCGTGACGTCTTCCTTGACCAGCGGGCCGATCACGGCAGTGGCGCCGCCCTCAGCCAATGCCCGATAACTGGCGTAGACATCGCCGCTGGCGGTATCAACAAAGTGCAGACTGTCCTTGCCGCTGTCGGGATCCGCCGCATGGGCAGCGGTCATGCCGACGCGGATGGCGTTTGCAGCCTGGGCATAAGGGCCCGTTAGCGGCAGCAAAACCCCGATATAGGGGCCTTTGGGGAGTGCGGCCGTAGTCGATCTGGATTTGGTTTTCTTGGGCACGGAAGCGGCTATGCCAATATCGACAATCGCTTCGCTGAGGAACGGGCCATTGGCAGGATGAGCAGGGTAACGGGCCTGCCATTGGTCAACGGCGGGGCGCAACTCTGCGGGCGGGGTGGTTTTGAGCACATGCGTTAGCGCCATCCAGCCGCCCAGTACATCGGGGGGCGGTGGCTGGTGATTGGTCAGGGCGCTATCGGGCAAATGCCCGAGGGCATCATAAATGGCGGCATTGTTGTGCTGGACGGCATCAGGCTGGACCAGCAGCTTGCTGAGCAGAATGCGCTCGCGAACGCTGCCAAGCATGTCACCCCGCTGGTTGTAAGCCGACGCGCGCAGTGTGTGATAATTCACAGCGTTCGCACCTTCAAGACGGCTGCCCGCAAGCGTGTTGAGCTTGGCCATCGCATCCTGGGCCCGGCCTTCATTGAGGTCGAGACGGGCGGTCAGCAGGACATACTGATCATGATCATCCCCGCCAAGGGCGCCTGGCTTGATGAGTTGTGCCAGACTGCGGGCTGAACTGCCGTCGCCGGAACGCAAGGCGGCATCGGCCGCTTGCAGCCAGTAAAAATCCGGGTCGGAGCGGGTTCGGGCCAACTGCTCATAACGGTGCATCGCCCCCTGGTAGTCGTGGGCCTTCAGCATGCTCTCGGCCTGAGAATCTTTCTCTGGACCCCACAGCCCAAAGCGGGGCATTCCGCCCTGACAGGCGCTAAGACTCCAGGCGCAGACAAGAAGTAGGGACAGGCGTTTAATCGGCATGGTCGGGGATCCCCCAGGAGTACTGAATGAAGCAAAGGCCGACATCGGAGTGGGGCGTACTATACCTAGTGGCAACCCCCATCGGCAATCTGGGCGATATCGGATTTCGGGCGGTGGAACTGCTGAAAAAATCCGATCTGATCTGTTGCGAGGACACTCGCCATAGCCGCCCTCTGCTCGACCACTACGGGATTGCTACACCGTTGCTTGCGCTGCATGAACATAACGAGGACCGGATGGCCGCCCGCGTGATTGAGCGACTGCAGCAGGGGGAGTCGGTGGCGCTGATCTCGGACGCAGGTACACCCCTCATCAACGATCCGGGCTTCCCGCTGGTTCGGCAGGCTCAGGCTGCCGGGATACGGGTAGTGCCGGTGCCAGGCGCCTGCGCCCTGATCGCCGCCCTCAGCGCCTCGGGTCTGGCGACCCACCGCTTCGCTTTTGAGGGCTTCCCGCCACGCAAGTCGGCAGCCCGCACGGCGCTGTTCGAGGGCTTGCGAGCCGAGCCACGCACCTTGATATTCTATGAATCATCACATCGGGTGGAAGAGACGCTGCGTGATGTGGCCGCCGTGTTTCCTGCTGACCGGCGACTGGTCATCGCCCGCGAACTGACCAAGCACTACGAAACGCTGGCCCCTACGACCGTCGGTTTGGCCGGGGCTTTGCTGGCAGGGAACCCTGAGATGCGGTTGGGAGAGTTCGTGATCGTGATCGAAGGAGCGCCTGAGTCGCTGCCGGAAGACGACCTGAATCCCGAAGTCGTGCGGATTTTGGGATTGTTGCTGGAGCAGTGTTCACTGAAGACGGCGGTCGTGCTGACGGTCAAGATCACCGGCGCCCGGCGCGACAGTGTTTATCGGGAGGCGCTGCGCATATCGGCGGTCGGTCAGGAGGACTGACCGACCGAATCAGAACTGTTCAGTGAGCGGGAGCGGGGGCCACTGCAGGAACCGGGGAGACAGGCGCTTCCGCCGGTGCTGCCTCGTCACGACCACTGCGGACCGAATTGCGTAGAGGCTGCAACGGTACGGCTTTGCCCCCGGAGCTTCTGGAGGTGCCTTCCATTCCCAGTCCGACCAGGTTGTCCCAGCTCTCGTACTTCACAAAGTCGGGATCGCCTGCTGCAATGCGGGCGTTCACGGCTTCGCGAGCCAGTTCTACGACTTCATCCGGCGTTTTCCCATCGACGAAGGGGAGAAAGGCATCGGGACCTTCCTTGGACTTGATAGCACCGAGCACGCCGTAGGATGTTTCAAAGATATGCTGCTGCTGAGTTGACATGTAGCGTTTCAGTTTTTTGACCGAGTTGGCTGCAGTCCGCTGATTGGAACCGTCAACGGCCTTTGTGCTCTGCGTAAATACTGACATGAAGTAGATCACTGCCAGCAAACCCATAACCCAAAAAATAATTTTCATAGACCCTCTCGGCGTAGTTTTATTTGTTATTACACTATAGGGAGGTCAACTGGTGTCGTCAAAAAAGCGTAGCCGGCACCGCTGCTTCGCAACCCGCTGGATCGTGTTTAAGCCATCACCTCACCTGCCCTTGCATGCGTCTGACTATCATTGCCCTTGTTTGGTTCGCTATCGCTGTGTTGTTTTCAGGCTGCGCCCACGACTACCAGCTGATGAAGATGGATGAACAGGTGAGTGCTTACGGCGCGGCCATCCGCTGGAACCTTTTCAAGAAAGCCATCGGCTATCAGGCGGAACCTATGGGTAAGTCCCCCGACTGGAAAGCCCTGCAAGAGCTCAAGGTCACAGAGTACAGGGTGGTGTCCCGCGATACCTTTCCGAGTGGCAAGGTTCTGATGCAGACCGCGGAGATCCGCTATATCCCTGCCGGTAGCGTGGTGGAGAAAGCCCTGGTCGACAACCAGCGCTGGCATTTTGACGAGGCCAGTGAGCGCTGGGTGATAGAGACCGGGCTACCGAACTTCAACTAGCCATCTTCCGGCACACGACCCGTCCACCGGCTGTTTGCAACCGGCGGGAACCGAGTTGTCCCGGGCCTGCCAGTGGCTTAGGGACGTGTACCCGTCCCTCTCTAGTCGTCGTTACGCGGATCGCTGGCGCGGTAGCGCAGTTGCTGGGTCAGGTGAGGCTCGATGAGTTCCTGCATGGCGGCGTGAACTTTCGGCGTGCCGGCGATGATGCTGCCGGTCTCAAAATACCGGTCACCGCCTTCAATATCGGTGACGATGCCGCCGGCTTCCTGAACCAGCAGTACGCCAGCCGCCATATCCCATTTCTGCAGGCCTATTTCCCAGAACCCATCGAAGCGGCCCGCAGCGACATAGGCGAGGTCGAGCGCAGCCGAGCCGGCGCGGCGGATGCCGGCAGCGTCTTTCAGCAGGCTTTTGAGCATGGCGAGGTAGGCGTCGATAAAGCTCTGGTCCTTGAACGGAATGCCGGTACCGAGCAGGGCGCCGGTGATGCCCTTTTTCCTGGTGACGCGCAGACGGCGGTTGTTAAGGCTCGCGCCGGCGCCACGGGCACCGGTGAACAGTTCCTGCTTGATCGGGTCGTAGATCACCCCTTTTTCGACCTTGCCGCGATAAAACAGGGCAATGGAGACCGCAAATTGAGGAAAACCGTGCAGGAAGTTGGTGGTACCGTCCAGCGGGTCTATCACCCAGACGAACTCGCTGCTGGCGGCTCCCTGAAAACCTTCTTCCTCGCCCAGCACGGCATGGGTGGGATAGGCGCGTTGCAGAATGTTGACGATTTCGCGTTCGGCCTGGCGGTCGACGTCGCTGACAAAATCGTTGCGGCCCTTGGGGGTGACGTTGATGAGGTCCACACGGTCCAGGGCGCGGACGATAATATCGCCCGCCGCCCGGGCTGCCCGGACCGCGATAGTGAGCATGGGATCCATGAGTCGGTACGCGCGGTGAAGGTTTATTGGAGTCGGCCACGCACGAGTCAGGCGTGTAAAACCCTGTGCAGCAGTCCGTTGAGGCGCACAAGGGTAGCAGACTTCTGCTATATTTTGCCCCTTTTTGCAGCGCCATCCGCCCTAAAATGACTGTTCAGACCCCCATCCGCATCGTGATGGTCAACACCACGCACCCCGGCAACATTGGTGCGGCGGCCCGGGCCATGAAGAACATGGGGCTCACCGATCTGGCACTGGTAGCACCCAAGAGTTATCCCAGCAGTGAAGCCACCGCCCGCGCCGCCGGTGCTGATGATGTGCTGGCGTCGGCAGAGGTCTATGCCACGCTGGAGGAAGCCATCGCCGATTGCGAACTGGTGATAGGCGCCAGCGCCCGCCTGAGGTCCATTTCCTGGCCGCAGCTGGATCCTCGTGAATGTGCCGCGATGGTGACGGCCACGACGGCCCGGACAGCCATCCTGTTTGGGCGCGAGCATTCCGGCCTGACCAATGAAGAGCTGGAACGCTGCCATTATCTGCTGCACATTCCCTGTAATCCTGAATACAGCTCGCTCAACGTGGCAGCAGCCCTGCAGGTCGTGGCCTATGAGATTTTCTATGCGGCCCGCCAAACCCGACAGGTGGAGCAGGCCTTCGAAACGCTGGCCACCGGTGAGCAGATGGAATCCTTTTTCGGCCATCTTGAAGCCGTGCTGCGCGACATTGGCTTTCTGCATGAGCGCAAGCATACCCAGTCACTGCTGCGGCGCTTTCGGCGCATCTTTAACCGAATCCGGCTTGAGCAGAATGAAATACATATGTTGCGCGGGGCTCTTAAAACCATGCAGCGTCACATTAAGCGTCCCAAGTGAAAGCCATGTGGAAATACCTTAAGTCCGAATTTGGTTGCGTTTTCGAACGCGACCCGGCCGCACAGTCCTACCTCGAGATTTTCACGACCTACCCCGGCGTTCATGCCGTGTTGATTCACCGGCTGAGTCATCGCATGTGGCGCGCGGGCTGGCGCCGGCCGCCTCGCCTCATAGCGGCCCTGTCGCGCTGGCTGACAGGTATCGAGATTCATCCCGGCGCCACCATAGGCCACCGCTTCTTTATCGATCACGGTATGGGCGTGGTGATCGGTGAAACCGCCGTGATTGGCGATGATTGCACGCTCTATCACGGGGTCACGCTAGGTGGGACCTCCTGGCGCAAGGGCAAGCGGCATCCGACGCTGGGCAATGGCGTTGTGATCGGGGCCGGTGCCAAAGTCCTGGGGCCCATTACTATTGGGGATGGTGTCCGGATCGGGTCGAACTCGGTAGTGCTTAAAACCGTGCCGGCAGGGGCGACCGTTGTCGGGATTCCGGGTCATGTGGTCAGCCCCGATCGCAGGGCGCAGGAGGCTCAACGGCAGGCCATCGCCAGCCGGCTGGGTTTTGATGCCTACGGCATGACACCCGACATGCCGGACCCCGTCGCCCACGCGGTCAACCAGATCCTCGACCACATCCAGAAGCTGGATGAACAGGTCGAGGCCCTCAAAGGCGCGTTGCAGCGGCAGGGTGTGAGCCTGACCGAACCACCCTTGCCCGAGCTGAAGCATTGCGAGCTCAGGCACGGCGACGAGAAGTAGCGCCGCCCGGGCATAAAAAGCGCTGCTGCTCTATCATGGGTCGGGCCTTGCCGCCCGACTTCTTATCAGCCGTACCGGGAGCCACCATGTCAGCCTTCTCCTCTTTTGTCTTTTTCCTTCTGATTCTGTCCGTTGTCCTCGTTGTTTTCAGCGTCAAGTTTGTGCCACAGGGCATGGCTTACACCGTATTGCGTTTCGGTAAGTACACCATGACGCTCACACCGGGGCTTAATGTGATCATGCCGATCATTGATCAGATCGGGGCCCGCATGAACATGATGGAGCAGGTGCTTGATGTGCCTTCGCAGGAAATCATCACCAAGGATAACGCCATGGTGCGGGTCGATGGCGTGGTGTTTTTCCAGATCATCGATGCGGCACGGGCAGCGTATGAGGTGAGTAACCTTGAGTACACCATTCTGCAGCTGACCATGACCAACATCCGAACCGTCATGGGCTCAATGGATCTCGACGAACTCCTGTCCAAGCGCGACGAGATCAACTCCCGGTTGCTGGCGGTAGTCGATGACGCCACCACACCCTGGGGTATCAAGGTCACCCGCATTGAGATCAAGGACATCAAGCCGCCACAGGATCTGGTCGATTCGATGGCGCGTCAAATGAAGGCTGAGCGTGACAAGCGGGCGGCAGTACTGGAGGCCGAGGGTCTGCGGCAGGCCGCTATTCTGCGGGCCGAGGGCGAGAAACAGGCGGCAGTGCTGGAGGCCGAGGGTCGCAGGGAGGCCGCCTTTCGTGAGGCTGAGGCGCGGGAACGACTGGCGCAAGCCGAGGCGCAGGCCACGGCCATGGTGTCGGAGGCCATCGCCAAGGGTGGCGTCCAGGCAATCAACTATTTTGTTGCGCAGAAATATGTCGAGGCGCTGCAAAACCTTGCCGCCGCCGATAACAGCAAAGTCATTCTGATGCCGCTGGAGTCGTCCACTCTTATCGGTGCCTTGGGCGGCATTGCCGAACTGACCCGATCCGCCTTTCCCGCCACCGGGAAGGATGCCTGAGATGTCGTTCTCGCTGGTGTTCTGGCATTGGTGGACGCTGGGAGTTCTGCTCCTGATCGTCGAACTATTGGCGCCCGGCATGTTTTTCATCTGGATGGGCGAGAGCGCTTTTGTTGTGGGTGCCATTCTCTGGCTGGTTCCGACCCTGGACACCGAATATCAGGTGATGCTGTTCTCGGCCCTGTCGCTACTGAGCATTCTGGTGTTCAGACGGTTTCTGAAATGGCGGCCCATAATCAGCGACCACCCCCTGCTGAATCAGCGCACCGCTCAGTATGTGGGTCGGGTGTTCACCCTGGAAGAACCTATCGTCAACGGTCGCGGCAAGATTCGGGTGGATGATTCCAGTTGGCGGGTTGAGGGCGAGGATTGCGCGGCCGGCGCCAGAGTCCGGGTGATTGATGCGGAAGGGGTGATCCTCAAGGTGGAGAGGACGGAATGAGCGGAGATGCCACTGCCAGCACCCCCCCATCCGCCCGGTAATGCAGCGCGAGCCAGACGGTGATCGGATTGTGCTCGGTCCAACTGACCCGATGCCGGCAGTGGGCGGGGAGTAACAGGCTGTCGCCGGGCAGCAGCAAACGCTCACCCTCCGGCGAGGCCATTGCGACTCGTGCGCCCCCCTGCAGCAGCATCACCCACTCGTCATGGGGCTGGTCGTACCAGAACCCATCGGGTGTGCTGTGGCCCTGGGAGAGAATGCGTTCCAGCCGGAAGGTGGGGGTTTCGAGCAGAGTATCAAAGCGCTCTGCCGGCAACGCGTGGGGGAGGTCGGTCAGCAGGGAAGCCGTGGGAATCGGCGGCAGTGGGTTCATGGTCGGATTAAGTCGATGCGGGTTGATGCCTGCCCCGTCTAACGATCAGGGATTCCGTTTACCTCGATCGGCACGCTCGCCACTGCGGTCCGATAATCGTCGGGGGATTTGTGTTGAAATGACCACCCAATATACAAGCACGTTTTATTCCCCGTTTTTGCTGTGGTGGTAATACAGGTAGGCCAAACCAACTGGCGCAATAAAGATGGCACCGGACCAGCACAGCGTCATCGTCATCAGCTTCACGAACATCATCAGAAACGCATTCACGAAAAATATAGTGTTCCCCATTATAAAGCCAGCGATGCTTTCGTAAACGAAACGGGCGTATGGGTATAGCAAGGTGTTGATCGCCACCATAAGAACCATCCCAGATGACACGCTCTGCGCGCTGCGGACTAACATAAACATGATGAAGGCTAAAAATAGCAGGCCGAAAAATAACTGCCGAAAGTAATAGGGCTTCGACAGGCCACCGAATGTTTTTGAGATTACTGGATGCATTGCTTTTTCTCCTGGAAATATTAGTTTTGAACTACAACGGGTTGGTGGTGACAAGGTGGCTTGACCTGGTGCCTTAATTTGTCGCCAAGACAGTTTCAGCGTGCCCGGTTCACGAACTCGGCAAGGTCGATTTCACCGCTAATAAATCGGGCGGCACTACTCCACTCAGAATGGGTGATATAGTGCCTTGCACGAGGCAAGGCCATGAGCGTTATCAAGGGATAGGCAAACATCCGAAGCTTCAGAAAATCAATAATACGATTCAGCATTAGAATTTACTCCGAGACCGAGGCTTCACTATACTGGCTGGCCAACTCAACGCTATATTTTGTCGCCCCACGAACGAAAACCTTATCCAGCCCGTCGCCCCAGGTCACTAAAACCCCGCCCGGCTTTGCCTTGAAGACCATATCCTTAGCTGCCAAACCTTCGAAGTAGAGGGTATCGCCTGGCTTGAAGTCGAGTATCGTGTCCTTGCCCCAGCCCGGCGCGAAGATGAATTTATCGCGGCCCGGTCCGCCTTTCAGGCGGTCGTCGCCAGCACCACCCACTAACACATCTTTGCCAGTACCGCCATGGAGGCGATCAGCCGCATACCCCCCACATAAGAGGTCGTCGCGGGCAAGACCCAGCAGGGTGTATCTCCCGGCCGGATCCCGGCCCTTGAGCTGGTTTGCGGCGAAATCGCCGCGATGAACACCGGGCACAGGCAGCGTAGGATTAACAGCTGAACAGTCGGTCTCGATCGGTGCTCTCACTGCGGCGGTCCGATAATCATCGGGGTATTTGTCGCGGAGCTTGTTAAAATCAATAAAAAGCTTCTGGTATTCCGCTGGGTATTGCGCCTGGTATTCCGGGTGTTTCTTAAAGAGCCAGTAGCAATCCTCGTAGTACAAAGCCAGATAAACAGGATACTTCATTAAAATTCGCAGGTATTCGGAATGGTACTTCTCCTGCATTCCGGGAAGATTATGTAATAGAAACAAGCATGTGCCGGGGTCACGTGCCTGTTGTGGCGGATAGTCATAAAAGGACATCACCAACTCTTCCGGCGTCGATGGCTCAGATACGATTACGTCATTGCAGTATGTTTGAATAACAAAATTGATATCAGGCCCCTCGTAACTTACACGCTTTGTCGTGAGGGCTGCGCCCTGCGAGGCAGCCAGCGCCAGACATGCACCGGCCAACGCCTTTAGTTTGTTTATTTTTTTCATGTGTTTTCCCCCGCAAGTTATTGGCAGGCGGTCGTGGCCAATACGATTACGCATTAGAATTAATCCCACCAGATCGAGGCTTCACTGTAGTCGCTGGCCCCCTCAACGCTGGACTTTTTAGCCCCCCGAACGAAAAGGGTGTCCTGGCCACCCCCCCAGGTCACTAAAACCCCGCCCGGCTTTGCTTTGAAAACCATATCTTTCCACGCCAGCCCTCGGAAATAGAGCGTATCGCCTGGCCTGAAGTCGGTAATCGTGTCCTTGCCCCAGCCCGGCGCGAAGATGAATTTATCCCGGCCCGGTCCGCCGTTCAGGCGGTCGTCGCCAGTACCCCCAACCAAGACATCCTTGCCGGTACCGCCATCGAGGCGATCAGCTACATCGCCACCGCACAGGAGGTCGTCACGGGCCATACCCAGCAGGGTGTAGCTGCCGGTCGGGTCCTGACCCTTGAGCTGGTTTGCGGCGAAATCGCCACGATGCACACCGGGCGCAGACAGCGTGGCGCTGACGGCCGAACAGTCGGTCTCGAACGGTGCGCTCACTGAGGCGGCCCGATAATCATCGGGGTATTTGACGCGAAGATCGTTAAACGCGATAAAAAGCGCCTGGTATTCCGCGGGATATTGGGCCTGGAATTCCGGGTGTTTACTGAAGAGCAAGACTAAATCCTCGCGGAAGGGAGGCATCCACGCGGGATATTTTAATAATACACGCAGGTATTCTGATGGGTACTTATCCTGCATTTCGGGAAGCTCATGGAAGGCTCGCATGTAAACGCCGGGGAACATTTCCTGTAGCCCAGGATTTATGTATAAATTCATGAAGGACTCTTCAGGCGTGGCTGGCTCCCACTCAACGACAACATCACTGCAGATTGTTTGGTAACTAGTATCCGGAAAAGGCATAGGTGCCTCATAACACACATGCTCTGTCTTCCGCGCCCTTGGTGGCATCCATTCCTTCATAACCACGCCCTGTAAGGTGGCTCCATTTGGCCCGGGAACACAGGTCGAGTCGCAAGTCAGGGCTACGCCCTGCGAGGCGGCCAGCGCCAGACAGGCAGCGGCCAATACCCTTAATTTATTGATTGTGTTCATGTGTTTTTCCCCGAATGTTACTGACATGCGGTCGTGGCCAGTACGCTGCCAGAAGCAGTGCGCTGATTCCCTTCATCATCGTTAATTTGCATAAAGACATACCAGTGTGAACCGAAATCAGCCGCCTTCACGCTAATACCCGTCAATCGGAGCGTGGTTCCGTCCGCGAAAACTGAGGCGGGCGTCAGAAAAAGTCTCGGTGTCTTGCCCCAGGGGCAGGTCGGTTTGGCGACGGGCGCGTTGGACAGTGATGAATATGATACGCCCGCCGCAATGGCGGTCTTGATGGCTTCCATATTCTCCCTTATGGGCTCTTTCCTGTATTCGGTTATCGTTTTTAGCGAGAGCTCAAAAACCATCGCGCAGCGCGTTGTAAATAATTGATCTCATTTTATAAAAAGGCAAGCAACTGCTTAGTTAGGGCATAATATTACATGTTCTTGTGTGTAATAAGATGTAATATCCATAATACGCCTTTAATTGTCAGATAATGACAGAAACTAATCATGACCTATCATATCAAGGCGGTATTTGTTTTATTTCGTTATAAATAGACTCACTCTTTAATCCTGGTGGTTTCTAGCTGGCGGGCTTCAGGGCCCTGGTGCTGGCGAGCAAGGCAGCCTGAGACCTGCTCACCGGCTTTCGGCTTTTGCCACAGGCCCGGTTGTGCTTTAATCGCCGGAGGATGAAACAGGGGTGCCTTGCGGTTGCCGCAGTGCTGAGAGAGTCCCTCAAACCCGATCCGGATAATACTGGCGTGGGAAGTTTCATGATCTGTAGCCCCGCGCAGGCTGCGGGTCAGCCACCCGCCCGCGGGGCCCCGGTTTCATCCCAGATTTACCGAGGAACCCGTCGTGCCCCCCATTGAACGATCACCGTCTTTTTACCGTGTCGCTATCCCGGATGCAGATCCTCGATTGCTTGCAGGACGGTGCGCGTGACCCCAGACGTTGCCTTACTGGGCGCGGGGCTGATGGGGCGTCTGCTGGCCGTTGCTCTGGCCCGCGAGGGTTACCGTGTCCGGCTTTACGAGCAGGGCGGCCCCGACGGCAGTCTCTCTGCTGCGCATGTCGCAGCAGCGATGCTCGCACCGTTGGCAGAATCGGTGGTCTCGGAACCGCTGGTAGTGGCGCTCGGCCTTGCCAGCCTGAAGCGCTGGCCGGACGTACTGTCCCAGTTGTCCGAGCCCGTCTTCTTCCAGCAAAACGGCACCCTGATTCTCTGGCACAGTCAGGACCGCGATCAGGCGGCAATGTTTTCGAGTCGTCTGCGACACATGGATGCCGGTCTGAGCCCTGACGATCGGCCCCGTGACGTGAGTGGGGTTGAGCTGGCGGCGCTGGAGCCTGCGCTGGAGCGCCGCTTTCCCCGCGGTCTGTTTCTGCCGCACGAAGGCCAGCTCGACAATCGGGCACTGCTCTCGGCCTTGTTGACCGAGCTGGATCAGCTCGGCGTTCAATGTCACTGGCAGACACCGATGGCGCCGGGAGAAGTCAATGCCGATTGGGTCATCGACTGCCGTGGACTGGGCGCCCGGCCCGACTGGCGGACGGTACGGGGCGTGCGGGGTGAAGTGCTGCGGGTGCATGCGCCTGACGTTCGGCTGACCCGCCCGCTGCGGTTGTTGCATCCGCGCTATCCCATTTACATTGCACCCAAGCCGGATGGCGTCTATGTGGTCGGTGCGACCCAGATCGAATCCGAAGACCTGTCCCCGACCAGCGTTCGCTCGGCGCTTGAACTGCTGTCGGCGTTATATTCGGTCCATCCCGCTTTTGGGGAAGCGCGCATACTGGAGCTGGCGACCCAATGTCGGCCTGCGTTGCCGGACAATTTGCCGGAAATCCGCTGGGACGGACATCGGCTGATTCAGATCAATGGCCTTTACAGGCACGGCTATCTGATCGCGCCAGCGCTACTGGATGCGGGGCTGGCCCTGATCCGGCGGCTGTCAGCGGGTGGGATGCTCTCGACAGAATGGCGTAACAGCCAATGTTGGCCTTCACTTTATCACTACAGCGATGCGGCCTGAGCCGCCCGATTACCATGCGCATCATCATCAATCAGATCCCCCATGAACTCCCCGAGGGCGCCACGGTCCAGCAGGCACTGGATGTTTTTGGGGCCAAACCGCCGTTTGCCGTGGCGGTAAACCTCAGTTTCGTCCACCGGCCGCAGTATGCCGAAACCCGCCTTCAGGCTGACGATCGCGTGGAGATCGTCCAGCCGGTGGCGGGCGGGTGAGCATGGCCTTACCTCCAGAATCCCGAAGCCGATGAATACCGTGACTGAAACGACCGATTCTTTGATCCTTTATGGCACAGCGTTCTCCAGCCGGCTGTTGCTGGGTACGGCGCGTTACCCTTCGCCCCGAATCCTTGAGCAGGCCGTTACGGCGGCCGCTCCCGGCATGCTGACGGTCTCGTTGCGGCGGCAGGCGGCGGGACATAACGAGATTGGCGGCCAGGCGTTCTGGGATTTGCTGGCCGCGCTCAATTTGCCCTTTCTCCCCAATACTGCGGGATGCCACAGCGGTGAGGAAGTCATCACCACGGCGATGATGGCGCGCGAGGTTTTTGGCACTGAGTGGATCAAGCTGGAACTCATCGGCGATGACTATACCCTGCAACCGGACACGCTGGGTCTGGTCAGTGCAGCGGAACGGTTGTTGCGCGAGGGCTTCAAAGTGCTGCCCTATTGCACTGAAGACCTGGTGCTGTGCAAGCGGCTGGTGGATGTGGGCTGTGAGGCCATCATGCCGTGGGCCGCGCCGATCGGCACCGGCAAAGGCGCCATCAACCCTTATGCTCTCCAGTTGCTGCGGGAGCGGATTGAGGTACCCATGCTGATTGATGCCGGCATCGGCCTCCCCTCCCATGCCTGTCAGGTGATGGAATGGGGGTTCGATGGCGTATTGCTGAACACGGCGGTCGCTCAGGCCGCCGATCCGGTCGCGCTTGCGAGGGCGTTCTCGCACGCCATTAACGCGGGTCGCCTGGCCTACCGGGGTGGGGCAATGGTAGAGAGGGATTCCGCCGCGGCCAGTACCCCCGTGGTGGGGACGCCGTTCTGGCATCACACGGACTGAGCCGTAATCAGCATGACGACCTCTACCCAACCGGAGCAGGACGCAGCCGGTTTCCATTTTCTGAACACCTCGCTGGATGAGCTGATCGGCGCATCATCTGCGGCAGCGGCCGAAGCTGCGACTCTGGCGCTGTTTCAGCAGACAGCGGCTGAAGTGCCGGCTTACCGGGATTTTCTGGCGCAGCTGGACATCGACCCGACAAGGATAACCACCCTCGCCGACTTTGCACGGCTACCGCTGACGACCAAGCCCACTTACATGCAGGCCTATCCCCTCGCGCAACGCTGCCGGGGCGGCTCGCTGCTGGCCTGTGACCGGGTGGCAGTCTCCTCCGGTTCGACCGGCCAGCCCACCTTCTGGCCCCGCGCCATCGCTGACGAATGGGGTATTGCGGTTCGTTTCGAGCAGGTTTTCCGTGATAGTTTCAAGGCTCATCAGCGCAGCACTTTGGCGGTGGTGTGCTTTGCGCTGGGTAACTGGGTGGGTGGCCTGTTCACCGCCTCCTGTTGCTGGCATCTGGCCCGTAAGGGTTACCGGTTGATGGTGGCAACGCCGGGCAATAACAAGGACGAAATTTTCCGCATCATCCGCACGCTGGCGCCGGAGTTTGAGCAAACCGTATTGCTCGGCTACCCGCCCTTCGTGAAGGATGTGATCGACGCAGGCATCGCCGAGGGCATCGACTGGGCCCGCTGCAACCTAAAAATGGTGTTTGCGGGCGAAGTCTTTAGCGAGGAATGGCGCGCCGCACTGATCGAAAGGGCCGGTTCGCATGCGCCTTGTTTCGATACGGCATCGCTTTACGGTACTGCCGATGGCGGTGTGCTGGGCAACGAAACGCCTTTCAGCATCGCTGCCCGCCAATTTCTCGCAGCACATCCCGCCGCCGCACGCGCATTATTCGGCGAATCGCGTCTGCCCACCCTGGTTCAATACGACCCCTGTAGCCGCTATTTCGAGGCGTATGAGAATACGCTGGTGGTGTCCGGTGCCAGCGGGGTCCCGCTCGTCCGCTATCACATCGCCGATAAGGGTGGCATCCTGCCTTTCGCCGGCTTCCGGCAGTTTCTGGCCGATTGGGGTGCGCCCGACCTGGCCACGTTGGGTCTACCGGATGATGTCGTCGTCCGGCCTTTGCCACTGGTGTATGTGTTCGGTCGGGCCGACTTCACCGTGTCATTTTACGGTGCCAACATTTACCCAGAGAACGTCACGGTAGGTCTTGAACAGCCGGAACTGATGGACACACTGACCGGTAAGTTCGTGCTGGAGGTGCAGGAGGATGCAGACGGTGACAGGCTTCTGGCCATTGCGGTGGAACTCAAGCCGGGTTTGGCGGGCGGCCGTGGACTGGCCCTGCGGGTGGCGGAATCCATCCGGCAGCAACTGCTCCGCCTCAATAGCGAGTTTAGCCATTATGTTCCGCCCGAGAAGCAGATGCCGCGGGTGAGTCTGTTCCCGTTTGGGGATGTCCACTATTTTCCGCCGGGGGTGAAACATCGCTACACGCGGCGGTCTGAGACGTGATTCACGTGGGTGTGACGCTTGTGTTGACCTGCCCAAACCCTAATCGAATGATGAACAAACTGATCAAATACACCGTCAAGGCCTGTCTGCCATTGGCGCTCGCGGCTCAGGCGGCACTGGCCGGTCAGGCCCCGCCAGCGGATCTTTCCAAAGTCCACCACATCGTGGTGATCTATCTTGAGAATCACAGCTTCGACAACCTCTATGGGCTGTTCCCGGGGGCTGATGGCCTAGCCAATGCCCCCCTCTCCACCACTCGGCAAATTGATGCCGAGGGTAAGGTGTATAAGCAGTTGCCCCGCGTGATGGACACTCGCAACAAGCCGGCTGAGGCCGATCCGCGCTTTCCCGCAGACTTGCCAAACCAGCCCTTCGATATCGGCAAATATGCGCCTATCGACCACAAGACCGGGGATCTGGTGCACCGCTTCTATCAGCATCAGGCACAGATCAATGGCGGTGCGATGAATCGCTTCGCCGCGGTGTCCGATGCGGGCGGTCTTACCATGGGCTATTACGATGGCCGCAATTTACCGCTCTGGCAGTATGCGCGCCGTTATACCCTGGCCGATCATTTCTTCTCCGCGGCTTTTGGCGGGTCATTCATCAATCACATGTGGCTGGCTTGCGCCTGCACCCCGCGTCATCCGAATCCTCCGGCAGAAAACACGATACAGCTGGATGATCAGGGTGGCGTAATCAAGGATGGCGCGCTGACGACGGATGGCTACGCGGTCAATAACATCCTGTCCAGCTACACCCCTCGGTCACCCAAGGCGAAAGACCCCAGCAAGGTGTTGCCACCGCAGACGCAGCCGACGCTGGGTGATCGCCTGTCCGATGCCGGCATCAGTTGGGCCTGGTATGCCGGTGGCTGGAATAACGCTGTTGCGGGCCAGCCCGATCCCAGTTTTCAGTTCCATCATCAGCCCTACACCTATTTCAAACGCTATGCTGACGGCAGCTCCGACCGCGCCGCTCACCTGAAGGATGAGGCTGATCTCATGAAGGCGATTGCTGACGGGAGCCTGCCGGCGGTAGCGTTCTATAAGCCGGTGGGGCGTCAGAACGAGCACCCGGGAGACGCTAATATTGCCGAAGGTGAGCGGCAGGCGGTGAAAATTCTGGAGCGTATTGAGCGCAGCCCCCAATGGCCTGGTACGGTGGTGATCGTGACGTATGACGAGTTCGGTGGCTACTGGGATCATGTAGCACCCCCGAAGCTGGATCGCTGGGGACCTGGCAGTCGGGTACCTGCCATCATCGTTTCGCCCTTCAGTCTGGGTGGCCGGGTGGATCACACGGTCTACGATACGACTTCCATCCTGAAATTGATTGAGGAACGCTATGGTGTGAGGCCGCTGGGCGAGCGTGATGCCAGAGCTAACAGCCTGTCGGGAGCGTTGGGCCTCTTGAGGTAATGCCGGGTGTCGCTCGGTGGCCGATTTTGTGCATTCGGATGTTTTTCGCCCTGTTTTTGCTATAGTCCACCCTGACAATAAACCTTTAACAGTGTGAGGCTATTTGTGGAAGCGAATATATTCAAGGGCATTTTGGGCTTTATCATCATGATGGCGGTGGGATTCGGGATCATTGCCTTTACCCGTGAAACCCAGCAGGAGAGGGTGCAGGGCGCTTTTCTGCAGACTTCCGGCATGCTGAACTCGCTGGCGCTGGATAAGTGTTCGGAGGCTGTACGCAACGAAATCGCAGCCCATCCCTACACCCCGTCAGAATCCAACAGCGATGGCATGACCTATGTCACCCTGATCTGGAACAATGTCGGCACCGCCAAGCGGGCCGAATGCCGCTATATCATTGACCAAGGCATTACGCTGCTGCGGATAGACGACCGCACCCTGATCGAAAAAACCGCCCCCGTCACAGCAGCCCCCGCAGCACCCAAGTCGGCCCATCACTAAACGTGTGTCCGAGCGACAACGGCCGGAAGATGGCCGTTGTCAGCCAGGTCTAGTCGCTCCCCTTGCTGCGGGAAGTGCGCCAGACTGATAGAAACAGCCAGAGAGCCCCCACGCCAGCGGCAGTAAAACCCAGCACCCCAAGCGCGGGCAAACCCAACAGCGACGGGCCACCATTGACCGTCATGACGATAGACGAGCCGATGATGAGCGATGCCGTCACCATGCCCACCGTCAGCCGGCTGGCCGCGCGGTCCATCAGCGCGCCGAAGCGGGCCAGTTCATTCATGTCCACGCTCACTTTTACCGTCCCGGCCCGCACCCGCCGCATGAAGCGACGCAGGTCGCGCGGCATGGCCCCTAACACCGACATGAGATTACCCATGTTGCGTTGCGCCCGGCTCAGCAGCACCTCCGGACGATGCCGCTCAAGTGTGGCCTGAGCCAATAGTGGCGCGATCTGGGCTACCATGTCGAATTCCGGGTCAATTTGCCGACCCATGCCCTCCAGGGTAATCAGCGTCTTGAATAACAGGGTGAGGTCGGGCGGCAAAACCAGTCGATGATCACGAATCAGGTTGGTCATTTCGCCCAGAATATCGCCAAGTCTCAGTTGTTTGAGTGCCACGCCGTGATAGCGATCAATGAAGGCACCGACTTCGGAGATCAGTCGCTCGGTATTGGGCATCGCGTCATCGGCCCAGTCGAGCAGAACCTCTACCAGGGTCGCCGCATCTCGCATGACCACGGCATTGAGCATCTCGATGAGTTGATCCCGCCGCAACTCCGAAAGCGAACCGACCATACCAAAATCGATGAAGGCCAGCCGGTTGACAGGGACATAAATGAAATTTCCGGGGTGGGGATCGGCATGGAAAAAGCCATCAATCAGCACCATTCGCAGAACGGCATCTGCTCCGCGCTGGGCGAGCTGTTTGCGGTTAAATTCCGTGGCCGAAAGCCGCGTGACTTCGCGTCCCGGTATGCCGTCAATAAATTGCTGAACATTAATCCGTTCCCCGCAGTATTCCCAGAATACACGGGCTATGACGATGTTAGGATCGTCGCGGAAATTGTGGGCTGCCCGTTCGGTATTGCGGGCTTCGGTAAGCAGATCCAGTTCGCTGCGCAAAGAGAGCTTGAACTGTCGCAGTACCTCCTGCGGGTGAAAGTGACGGGCATCCGGGACTTCATGCTCGAGTATGCCGACGAGTCGTTCGAGCAGGCGAAGGTCAGCCTCAATGATAGGCCTTATCCCGGGCCTGCGGATCTTGACGATAACCTCCTGGCCGGATGGCAGGCGGGCCTTATGAACCTGGGCAATGGATGCCGCAGCAAGGGCCGTCTCGTCGAATGCCGCAAAGACCTCTTCTACCGGAGCGCCGAGATCCTCCTCGATTTGGGCGCGCAGACTTTCGAATGGCAGTGGCGGTACGCGGTCATGGAGTTTTTCGAATTCGGCGATCCAGTCAGGGGGGAAAATATCGACCCGGGTCGCCAGAATCTGCCCAAACTTGATGAACGTTGGCCCCATGTCTTCCATCGCACAACGCACCCGCTGCGGTGGGTCGAGTCGGAGCATCTCTTCGAGGCCCGTCCAGTTGAGCGCACGTCCTGCTTTTTCAAGCGCAGGCTCAAGCCCGAGTCGTTTGACCAGATCACCAAAGCCGTACCGGATGAGTATTGAGGCAATATCATGCGCTCGACTGATATCGCGCATCGCGCTAAGTGTTTCAATAATCATGCGTCTGCGCCTCCTTCGAGTAGAACGGAATTACCGGGCATCGATCGGGAGAGTGCTGGCGGGCTAGGTGATGCTGATGATTAAAGCAGGCGCGAGGGGTCAGCGGTTTGCCTTGCGTTTGTTACCCTCGGGTTCCTCGGGCAATACGATATTGAGTTCGAGAATTTCGCGGTTCTCATCCTGCTCCATATTGACCGTGATGGCTTCCTGCCCGACATTGACGTACTTGCGGATGACGGCGAGCAGGTCTTTCTGTAATTCTGCGAGGTATTCCGGCTGGTTGCGTTCAGACCGTTCATGGGCGACCAGAATCTGCAGTCGCTCCTTGGCAATGGAGGCCGTCTTGGGTCGCGAGGAACGAAAATAATCCATCAGGTTCATGTGTTATCCCCCAAAGAGTCTGCCAAACAGGCCTTTCTTTTCCTCTTCAATAAAACGATGCGGCACGTCTTCACCCAGATAGCGGCTAACGACGTCGGCGTAGGCTTGGCCGGCATCACTCTTTTCATCAATCACAACGGGTGTGCCCGAGTTGGAGGCGTTGAGCACGGCTTTCGATTCCGGAATAACGCCGAGCAGATGCAGTGAGAGGATTTCCTGCACGTCCTCCACGCTCAGCATCTCTCCCAGTTTGACCCGCTGCGGGGAGTAACGGGTCAGTAGCAGGTATTCCCGAATCGGATCCTGGCCCAGTTCGGCGCGGCGTGACTTGCTGGCCAGAATCCCGAGCATACGATCGGAGTCGCGTACCGAGGATACTTCAGGGTTCGTCACGACTATCGCGTCGTCGGCATAGTACATGGCAAGATGGGCGCCGCGCTCAATCCCAGCCGGCGAGTCGCAGACGATGTAGTCGAAGGATTCGGACAGCTCATTGAGGATCCGCTCAACACCCTCCTGGGTCAGGGCATCCTTGTCGCGGGTCTGCGATGCGGGGAGGATGAAGAGATTCTCGCAACGCTTGTCCTTGATAAGGGCCTGGTTTAGCGTGGCTTCCTTGTTGATTACATTGACAAAGTCATAGACCACACGTCGCTCGCAGCCCATGATGAGGTCAAGATTGCGCAGGCCGATGTCAAAGTCAATCACGACGGTGCGTTGGCCGCGCAGGGCCAGTCCCATAGACAGGGCGGCACTGGTGGTGGTTTTGCCTACCCCGCCCTTGCCGGACGTTACTACGATAATTCTTGCCACGAAAGCTCTCCGGTTCGGAAATTGGAAAATTTAGAGCGTGTCTATGATGAGCGCGTCGTCTTTAAGGTAAATCTGGACCAGCTTGCCCCTGATCGAAAGATCATCGCTTTCACTGGTCCGGTAATTACCGCCGATTGCAACCAGTTGTGCCTGCAGGTCCGAGCAGAAGATACGCGCCGCCTGGTTACCCTGGACGCCTGCCAGCGCTCTGCCCTTGAGTGAGCCATAGACGTGGATATTGCCGTCGGCCATGATCTCCGCGCCGGGGCTTACTTGTGCCATGACGATCAGATCACCGCCGCTCGCGTATATACGCTGCCCCGAACGCACGGGCTGATCAATGATCTTGGTGCTGACCGCGATGGGGCGCGGCATGGGCCGCTTGTTCTCGCCGGTTTTGGCGGTGGATCCCTGGGAGGGTTCAGTCTTGACATCGGCAAGCACGGCGAGCCGTTCTTCCTGTGCGGCCTTTTGCTGTTCGGCGTTGCCGCCACGCATCCCTACCGGAGCCAGCGCCATGTCGTGTATCAATTTCAGCAGGGCTGAAAAATCAAGCTTATGTTTACGGTCTTCGGCCAGATCGCCAAGATCAATGATGATGGGGGCGTTTCGGAAAAACTCAGGCGCCTTGCCGAGCTTGTCATCGAGTTGGGATGCGATATCTACCAGACTGTGCGTCAGCACTTTGAGGATAGGCAGGGTGATTGAGCCGGACTTAAGCTCAATTGCGCCTGAGGGCGAGGTCTGGTTTTGGGAGTTTTCGGCCATTCAGTGAGTGACGCCGTCATACGAATATTTGGAATGGTTTCATTCTATCACCGGGATGCTGTTTGAGAAAATTACGAGCCCCTTCCACTGGAAGGGGACGTGATGCTAAAGGGTCCGCCGTTGGCAAGGATTGATCGGGAGTGTGTAAATGGCGGTTCGTGTTAAATGGTTGCTGGTGCTGGTGGTGTTGACGGTGCTTGATTTGGGACCGTTCCCGGTAGTGAGTGTGTTCGGGATCTATCTTGTGCTTTTCCGGCCCAAATGGTTTTGGGAGGATGTAAAGGCGATATATGGCAAATCCGGTGCGTTATAGCGAGGGGCAGATGGTTCTGCCTGATTACCAAGGCGGCAGCATCGTCAACCTGATGGCATCCATTATTGAGGGGCTGGGTGGCCTGTCAGCGGGTTACCCTGCTTTGGCTGCCTTACCCGTGCTGGAGGTGGCAAAGTACAGGCAGGTGGCTCTGATTGTGGTCGATGGCCTGGGCTATGATTTCCTGACGCGCGTGTGCCCTATCGGAGGCCTTAATGCCCTGCTTCGGGGGTCAATAACCTCGGTATTTCCCTCGACTACTGCATCCGCTATTACCACTTTTCTGACGGGGGTGGCACCGCAACAGCATGGCCTGACCGGTTGGCATATGTACTTCCGGGAGCTGGGCGCTGTCTTGGCTGTATTACCGGGCGTCCCACGCTATGGCGGCTGCAATCTGCGGCTGGCAGGCGTCGATGTTCGCCGATTTTACGGACATCAGCCGGTGTTTGACCGGCTGCCGGTCGAGAGTCATATGGTCGCACCGCAGTCCATTATTCGCTCCGATTTCAATCTGGCCCATCAGGGCAGGGCAAACCTGTCGCCGTTCAAAACCCAAGAGCAGTTTTTCGAAACCATCAGGCAAAGCTTGCAGCTCACAGGCCAGCGCAAGTTTGTGTATGGCTATTGGTCGGAACTGGATCACCTGTCACACGCAAGGGGGCCTTTCAGTTCGGATGTTTTGGCGCACTTCACCGAGTGGGCGCAGCATTTCATGGTGCTCACCAGGAGCCTTGCGGGTTCCGGTACCTTGTTTATTGTTACGGCGGATCATGGCTTCATAGACTCGGATGAGTCGCATACCATAGCCCTTGAGGATCACCCGGTGCTGGCTGATAGCCTGATACTGCCGTTGTGCGGGGAGAGTCGAGCCGCTTTCTGCTACGTCAAACCCACCGCAGTGTCCGCATTTGAAGGGTATGTTCTTAAGGAATTGGATGACGCAGTCACGCTGTATCGCAGTACCACTCTGCTTGAGCAGGGGTGGTTTGGCATAGGCGCTCCGCATCAGCGGTTGGCGGAGCGGATAGGGGACTATGTCTTGCTGATGAAAGACAACTACGTCATCAGGGACAGGCTACAGGGTGAGCGCAAACAGCAGCTTCTTGGCGTCCACGGAGGCGTGAGCGCCCAAGAAATGCGGGTGCCGTTAATCGTTGCGGGCGTCTGATACCTGCGCCGGCGGGTGGCGCAGGCCGGAGTGTCGGTTTAGTGGGCGGTTGCAGGGTTTGTACTTGTACTCTTGGAGGGTGCCGCCGGTTCACTGCTGGTTTTTGTCTTGTTGCTATCCAGCCCCTGAAGATCAAGATCCATCTGCTTCTCCAGTTCTTCATCCAGCGGTGGGCTACCATCGTGAACCACATAGTTACGCTGCTGGAAATAGGCGTTACGCATAAACTCGTAGCGATCAACCGAGGCCTCGTCCATGATCTTGGATGCGCTGAGGAGGTCGGCCCGCTGATCGACTATCCTGAGCGCGCCAGAGCCCAGGATGGCCCAATCCAGGGCATGCCAGCCACTACCGAGTGCGTAGCCCGCCATCGGGTTGATCCAGTTGATGGGGTTGGATGCCGTATCGCCGGCGATACCAAAAATACCGCGTGGACTGCTGGGACCGAGCATGGGTAGAACGATATAAGGACCAGAAGGTACGCCCCATTTGCCGAGCGTCTGGTCGAAATCCTCGTCATGCTTGGTCAGGTTCATCTTGCTCGCAACATCGATGAAGCCGGCAAGACCAACAGTGGTGTTGATGAAGAACCGGCCGAGATCCTGACCGCTCTGCTTCATCTTGAACTGCAGAAGATCATTGGCGATGACGCCTACGTCTTCCACATTGCCATAGAAGTTGGTAACACCGTGATCAACAACCTTCGGGGTCACTTTTTTATAGCCCGTGGCGATGGGTTTCATCACATAATCATCAAGCTTGTCATTGAAAGACTGCACGCCACGATTCCAACCCTCAATCGGATCGCGCGGATCATCCTTTTTGGCATCGGATGCACACCCGGCGGCACCCAAAACAACGGCAAGCGACAGGGCTCGCCAGAGACAGATAGAACGGCTAGTCATAATCATTATTCTTCGCGCCCTTGGTGGGAATCGATCAGCTGGGATGTCCAGGCACAAGCAACATAAAAGCTTGCAGTAAACTTATTTTCGGCCTGATGAGCCAATATAATAGTGTTCACTTTTACAGTCGAGTATAAATTGCTTACCTGCATGCAGAATTCCGAATGCGCCATTCTGGCTCGACGCTTCCGCGGCTATCTGCCGGTTATCGTCGATATTGAAACGTCAGGCTTCAACCCTGCCAAAAATGCGGTGTTGGAGATCGCTGCGGTAATCACGACGATGGACAGCGAGGGTTACCTTCAGTTGGGCGAGACCCACGCGGCCCACGTTACACCGTTTGCCGGCGCCAAGCTGGAAGCCGCAGCGCTAAGCTTCAACAAAATTGACCCGTTTCATCCGTTTCGGTTTTCGCTGGATGAAAAAGATGCGTTACAAAAAATCTTTCAGCCCATTCGCAACGCAGTCAGAGAGCATGGCTGCACCCGAGCCATACTGGTTGGGCATAATCCGGCCTTCGACATCAGTTTCCTGAACGCCGCCGTGGAGCGTTCTGGCGTCAAGAAAAATCCGTTTCATCCCTTCAGTACCTTCGACACTGCAACGCTCGGAGGTTTGGCGTTTGGTCAAACCGTATTGGCCAAGGCTGTCCAGGCATCAGGTGCGGATTGGGATAACAGTCAGGCCCACTCTGCGATTTATGACGCAGAACAGACTGCTCGGCTGTTCTGCACTATCGTCAATCGCTGGCATGATCTGGTTGCACTGGAAGCCGACAACCACAAGCAGGATTGATCCTGTAGGCCCGAGTCTTGCTTTTATTTGTGCAGGTCAGTGGCTTTCCGGGGTGGTTTCTGCCAGCATTTTTTGCAGATCACCCTTCTGGAACATATCCATCATGATGTCGCAACCGCCGACCAGTTCGCCATTAACGTACAACTGAGGGAAGGTCGGCCAGTTCGAGAAGGTTTTCAGATTCTCACGGAGTTCGGGGTCCTCAAAAATGTTGACATGGGCGAACGGCACACCGCACTGGTGCAGAATTTGCACAGCACGACCCGAAAAACCACATTGCGGAAAGTTGGGGGTGCCCTTCATGTACAGGATGACGGGATTCTCCGAAAGTTGAGATTTGATGCGTTCGATGACGTCCATTGATGGAATCTCCAGATAGGAAAGGCAAAAATAACCCAGTAAATTTATCAGATTAATACGCCCGGCGGAATGTATCCGGTTTGCGGGCGTCGAGTTGGCTCTATAACCCGGCTGTTCAGCAGGCGCGACAGCCGATCATTCACGTTCAACACAGGAAAATGGCATGCACCGAATTACCCTCATACCCGGCGATGGCATCGGTCCATCAATCGTAGATGCAGCGATCAAAGTCATCGCTGCGACTGGCATAGAGATCAGCTGGGACACGCAGCTTGCCGGCATGGCGGCTGTCGACAAATTCGCTAATCCACTGCCGGATGAAACGCTCGCGTCAATCCGTGCCAACCGCATTTGTTTCAAAGGTCCTTTGACCACACCTGTCGGCGGTGGCTATCGCAGTGTCAACGTCACCTTGCGGCAGGCCTTTAATCTCTACGCCAATGTCAGGCCTGCGGTGTCTTTCGAAGGAACCGAGTCGGTGTTCAAGAATGTCAATCTCATGACGATCCGGGAAAACACCGAAGGGCTCTATGCCGGTATTGAGCACTTCATAAAGGTGGATGACGAAAAGATAGCAGCCGAGAGCACGGCGATTGTCACCCGCAAGGGCTCCGAGCGGATCATTCGCTATGCTTTTGAATATGCCCGCAAGGCCCAACGCAAGAGAGTCACGCTTGTGCACAAGGCCAATATTCTGAAATGCACATCCGGCCTATTCCTCGAAATAGGGCGTGAAATCGCCCGTGAATACCCAGAAATCGAGTTCGACGACCGCATCGTCGATGCTTGCTGCATGCAACTGGTAATGAAGCCTGAATCCTTCGACGTCATCGTCACCACCAACCTGTTTGGCGACATTCTGTCCGATCTGGCCGCCGGTCTGATTGGCGGCTTGGGACTGACTGCGGGCGCCAATATTGGAACTGACGCCGCGATTTTCGAAGCCGTACACGGCAGTGCCCCTGACATCGCCGACAAGGGCATCGCCAACCCGACTGCCATGATACTGGCGGGTG
>JBILXN010000249.1:0-2889 GCA_044378425.1 Methylococcaceae bacterium | reverse complement strand
ACCCCTTAAAGTCGGCATTCGCTTTCAAGGACTGCAAGCCCCGCTGAACCGATACGGTATCTTGTGCCGAAACCCAGAACCGTTGGACAGGTCTCGTATTACCAAGATGGTCGAGCAGCTCATCTACCAACAACTGGCCTTCGCGATCGGGGTCGCCGGCGTTAACCACTACGGATGCTGTCTTGAGCAGATTGGCAATGATGGCAATCTGTTTTTTGGCATCGTCCTTCGGGATCAATATCCAGCGATCAGGAATAATGGGCAGGTCATCGACGCGCCACACCTTCCGACCTTTGCCTGTCCTCGGTACGTCAGCAGATGTATAGGTGTCGGGGTCGGCCTGCTCCAGCATGTGCCCGAAGCACCAGGTCACCGTGCTTTCGCCGCACGTTATATAGCCATCCCCTTGCCCGGTTTTACCCAGAGTTCCCGCGATGGATTTGGCTACTGATGGCTTCTCTGCAATAAATAGGCGCATATCTATTGTTTTATTAATACTGGCCGAATGACAGACTCAATGTGGGACAGCCTGATAGGTCCGAAATACCGGCTATCGAATGATTCCGGGTTTAGTTGCCCCATCACTACCGCTTCACCTGGATTAAGCGCCTTGTAGGCACGTCGATATACCGGCAATGTGGCACCCTGGCCATCCGTAGCCATAGGTCCGCTCATCGCCAATAATTTCCCGTTGACGACCAGTCCAACCTCACTAAATCCGACATAATCCGATTCCCCTGCGATAACCTTCTTCATGAGAGGTCCATAGCCCCCAGGGCAGCGACCGGCGCGGATATAACCTCGCTGCTTCGCGTCATCGAACAGCTTCGATGGCGGTGGACATAACATCACATAATCGCCATTCGAAATGGGTGCAGTGCTGGTCCAGTACAGTCCTACAGGAATACTGTGTGTAGTATTGATTCGTGCGCCCATCAAATAGGGTATGTTGGATACACCAAGGGTAATAGCGATCAGGCTGATAACCCACTTATTGCGATTGGCTTTCACTCATCTCTGGCTGAGTTCTGAGAAATGAGCTGGGCGCACTAACCATTGCCCTGGCACTAAAATAGGGGTCCTTGAAATAGAGGGGCTGCTTGCCATAAATTGCCGGGAAACCCGCGACGTAGATGACCATATCGCCCGGTTCTACAATGTCCCCCTGCTCATTTTTTTTGGGTCCCGGCATGCGCAAGCACTCATCTGGCGTCAGTAGCGGACGCTGAACCTCCTGATACGTGCGGGAGACCTGCCCCAGCATCGTCGAGGTCCGGCGACCGCTGGTCGTGATCTGTTCTTTGACGATGGTGGTCTGGCCAGTGAGCCTCGACAGATGTTCGGCTGTCTCTACCCGATTGGGCGGATAGGCATTCTGAACGTGGCAGTTCGAGGTAATGGTTTCATCCGGTCCATAGCCCGATTCGCGGCTTTTTAGCTGATTAAGATCCTGGCAGATGAGGTAGCACTTGATGCCGTAACCCGCGACAAAGGCCAGTGATTCCTGCAGGATGTCGAGTTTCCCGAGACTGGGAAACTCGTCGAGCATCATGAGCAATCGGTGCTTATAGGACGCGACCGGCCTGCCATCCTTGAACTCCATCCGATCTGCAAGCAGCCGCACGATCATGTTGAGCAGAATACGAACCAGAGGTCTTAATCTGTCCTTGTCTGTCGGTTGCGTGACGATGTAAAGGCTGACCGGCTGGTCAGAGTTCATGAGATCCTTGATTCGAAAACATGAATCTGCGACGTTCCCTGCAACCACCGGGTCCCGGTAGAGGGACAAATAGGATTTCGCCGTAGATAAAACCGATCCCGCCTCTTCTTCCGGTCGATCCTCCATGTCACGGGCCGCCATAGCGACCACGGGATGGTTCATCTCGATCATTTCCTGCCAGAGCGCCTTGATCGGCCTTGAGGGGTCTGCAAGCATGGCATCCACTGTCGACAGTGTTGCGGCACAGCCATCATGCTTTGCCTTATATAGGGCGTGGAGGATGACACCGACTAGCAGTGCAAAGGCGGTCTTCTGCCAGTGCGAGATGAGACCCTTTCCATCCGGGTCAACAATAAGGGTTGCCAGGTTCTGAACATCGCCAACTTCCTCTTGCGATCCCAGCCTGATTTCATCGAGAGGATTCCAATGAATGCTCTCGGCAGCTGCTGGCTCAAATCTCATTACCCGGTTGCCTGCATGCACCTCCCTCCATCCCGCCGACAGCGCCCACAACTCACCTTTGAGGTCTGTCACTACCACGCTCGGCAGCCATGAAAGCAGGGTCGGTACTACAAGTCCGACACCCTTCCCACTTCTGGTGGGCGCATAGGTGAGTACGTGCTCTGGTCCTGCGTGGCGCAGGTAATGGTAGGTGCCCTCATCATCTACCCAACCGCCTACATAAACGCCGTCACCATCGTCGCCTCGACTCCACGTTTCAATCAGCGCCTTGCCGCCGGCCAATAGATCATTGCCAGACAAAAGCTTCTTGGCGACAGCCCAGAGATCCCTCTCTGGCGGCAATAGACCGGCTGCCTGGATATCACGCCTGATAGCCCACCGCGCGCTACCGTGGATATATTCGCGGGCTTTTGATGTATTCGAATGGACCGTACGCCCCACGGCTACCCCTAGCAGGCCCAAAGCCGATACCACTATTCCACATCCCGCAGCCTCCCGAATCGAATTGGCCATCCAGGGAGCAGTATCGAGCCAGCTTGAAGACCAGACTACGATGCTCCAGGGCGCATAGACGCCCTTGAAATTGAGTCCCAGCGATGGCTGATACTGCATGGAGGATGCAAAAAACTGGGTCGCCGACTGCAGGCCACCCATAAGGCTGGCAACCGCGCAAAAGCGATAAACGCCGAACCCATCGGCTACCTCAT
>JBILXN010000248.1:0-2904 GCA_044378425.1 Methylococcaceae bacterium | reverse complement strand
GGTCGGTGTGAGGTAAAACTCAAGATCCATATCACCGAACCCCAATTGATTGGGGCCGCCGGGGTAGAGCGCGCTCTGGTAGGTCATGTTCACTGTTGTGCGTGTACGTAACCCCCAATCTTCGTTGATATCGACCGGAATGATGGGACGCATGCGCAGTCGGTAGGTCGACGCATTGTTGGGACCTTCTCCGGTATCAAAGTGATTTTCGAACTGCACCCGCGGAATAAAAACGAACGGATTTTGGACGTCGTAGAGCAGGTTACCTGAAGGCAGTTTAGACAAGTGATCGGCAGATGCAGGTGCTATCACCAGCAGAAAGCAGGGCAGTCGCCATAAACAGGCGAGCGGATGATTCATCTTTTGTTCGCGTTTTTGCAGTGCCTTAGCGTGACGCGGAATGTTGTGCCCTCGCCCGGTTCACTCTCACAGACAACGTTGCCACCGTGCATTTGCGCAATCCGGCGGACGATAAAGAGGCCAAGTCCCATACCAACTTTTGGTTCGGCCGACTGATTCAGCTGGATATAACGGTCGAATATTCTGGACTGATCGCTTTTGTCTATTCCTAGACCTTCGTCCATCACGGCAATTTCGATCATATCGCGCCCAATATTATTACCCGTCACCCAAATCACTCCGCCGCCCGGTGAATAGCGAACCGCGTTCTCCAGCAGATTGCTGAGCAGTATCCCGATCAGTTTGGGATCGCAGCCGAAACTCTCCGGCAGGGATTTTAATTCATGGCGGATCAGATGTTGAGGGGACGTTTGCTGAAAGTGATTGACGATACCGCGTACCAAAGGGCGTAGATTGACCTCGGACGGACACAGGTGACTCGTCGCCGCCTGCTGAATGCGGCCAATACAGGTTTCGATAATGCCTAAAAAGTCGGTACGTATGATGATCAAGCGGTTTCTGAAAGCGGATTGATCATCAGCTGAATCAGAGCCTCGGTCCGGAAGGCACAGGGCACCTAAAGCATTCAGGGGTCGATTGAGTTCGTGTGTCAACATATCCAGAAACAGGGCCATATTAGCCATTTCTTCCCGAAGACCGCTAAGACGTGCCTCCAGTTGTTGCTTCGCCACCTGTAGTCGTGACTCTTTACTTAAGATTAATAGCCATAAAAGGCACAGGTGCAGCAACGAGGTGATCATCAGGATCTGGTTGCGGAGCCAGACGTCGACATGGGGCGCTTCCAGCCAGCGGGAAATCGCTACAAACACGGCCCACCCAACAAAGGGCAGGAAGCAGAGGGTAAGAGAATACGCGTTGGTATAGCCTTTCACGCTGGCCCTGAGACCTGCCAGGGTCGACATCGCTAATAGCAGAATGGTCACATCAAAATTGACTTCGGCGAATGCGTCGGGATTGAAGCCCTTGATGAATGCCAGCAACAACATGAGCGCTGCGATACCCCCCAGCATCAGCCGCCTTGGCCACGGCGAACGGGGTTGGGGCCAGAGAATCAGATAACGCGTCAATGCCACGAAACTCAAGCCGACCAGTGTGATACCGGTCTGAATGAGCGCCTGCAGGATCGCATGACGATCCGTCAGTCCCCAGGCCTGGACAAAGCCGGCGCTGGTGATGTGAAACATCTCAAAACCAATGACATAAATAAGGTAGGCAAAATCCCAGCGGTTGCGGTAGAGCAGCGCCCGAGACAGCGCCAATAGCCCGAGCAGACTGACGAGGCCCACATAGGCGCCAAACTGGGCGTAGACCCGCCTATAAAAACCATGAAGATCCTGTTCCTTCCATAAGACGGGTTCAATCTTGATGGCGGCAGAAAAGGATGTCTTTATAAAGTATTGGCGAACCCCGCCCAAATCCTGACCGAGCCGAAAGGCATGCCCTACACCCTCCATCTCCCGCTGTGCGAAGGGTAGGGCCCTGCCACCGCGATGAACACTGAAATCGCCATCCGCCTGCTCGGCGTATACCGTGACAGTGTCGAGCAATTCGGGAGCCACCAGCAACCACCAGACCGAAGGGTCAACCGCAGCAGAATAATCGACTGCAAAATGGATCCATAACGGCTTGTCGGCCAGGTACCCGGAGGGTACATCGGGACTGGTTACGGTCTGGAACCGGCCGGCGCGGGCAAGACCCCGAATATCGTCAAAACCGAGTTGACCGGTATGGTCCTTGAAAAAGCTCAGATGACCACGCAGGGAATGATGCGGCTGGCTGCTATCCAGCGGCAAGGGTGGCAAAAACAGCACAGAACCCGCCCCTGAACAGGGATCGGCAAACCATAACAGCAACAGTAAACGCCACATCGCGGTGCTCAGAAACAGCGGGTAAGGGCCATGGGGAGCAAACCCGTCACTCAACTAAACGACGATGCAGATTCCGGATAACAGCCACGAGTTCGCGTATGTCTATGGGCTTCACCAAATAGGCATCGGTGCCTGTGGCAAGACCATCAATCCGCTGTTGAATCGTACCCCGCGTGGTCATCATGATGATGCCGTAGCGTCCTGTGTCTCTGAGGGATTTGGCAATTTCAAGACCATCCTCGTCTTTGAGGTTCAGATCCAGCAGGATGATATCGGCCTGCTGACTCATGAGGGCAACCTGTAATGCCTGACGACAGCCAACGCCTCGACAGGGAAAACCAAGTTGATTCAGACTGGATACAACCAATTCCCTATAGCTTTCATCATCCTCAACCACAACAAGATTCGGCGGAACACTCAATACCGACTGCAAAGTAGGCTGTTCGGCCAGCCGTCGTTCGACAGCGAGGTTGTTGACCTTGTTGACGAGTTCAACGACGTTATCCACACCCATGCGCTTCAGTACCAAGGCCCGATATTCTTTTACCGTATGCAATGAACCCCGGCGGCCACCTTAAAATCCCCCATCTGTGGCCGGGTCAAAATCCCCCAGTAG
>JBILXN010000079.1:0-10335 GCA_044378425.1 Methylococcaceae bacterium | reverse complement strand
CAGACCAACTTCAGTATCATGCCAGGCGTCCGTCCAAAACCCTGATCCGGATCGACACCTGTGACGGCCCCGACATGCAACGCCCGATTTAGAAGCCCCATGGCCCAAACCAAAGTCAAACGCCACGATCACATGCCTGTGGCAGTCCCACCCTTCAGGGGTCTGAAAAACATCATCCAATGGCTGCGCCAGCTTCTGGCCGTGTTTTTCATGGCCACAGCTCTGCCGGTTCTGATCGTGCGTTGGGTTCCCCCCCCTACCAGCATGTTCATGCTGACGGCACGGGTCGCCGCATTCATGCAGAATGACCCTAACCTCAGAATCCGCTATGACTGGGTGCCTTGGCAGGATATTTCTGCTGAGGCCAAACTGGCGGTGGTGGCGTCCGAGGATCAGACCTTCGCCCATCACCTGGGTTTTGATTTCAAGGCCATGGAGCAGGCTTTGATCAAGAACCGCAGGGGCCACAAGATACGGGGCGCCAGCACGATCAGCCAGCAGACCGCCAAGAACCTGTTCCTGCACTCCGGCCGCAGTTACAGCCGCAAACTGCTGGAGGCCTACTTTACCGCGCTCATCGAATTCAGCTGGCCGAAGCAGCGAATACTCGAGGTTTATCTCAACATCGCTGAATTTGGTAAGGGCATTTACGGTGTTGAAGCTGCCGGCCGGTCCTACTTCGGCAAGTCCGCGTCCCAGATCAGCGGACCCGAAGCCGCCCTGCTGGCTGCGGTGTTGCCCAACCCTGTTCAACTACGGGTGGATCGCCCTTCAGCCTATGTGCTGCAGCGGCGGCGCTGGATTCTGCAGCAAATGCACCAACTGGGCGGAAAGCACTATCTTGAAGAACTATAGCCCGACTAGGCACGCCGCTGCCGCGTCAGCCATTAGATACCCAAATTACTGAGGGTCACCATCAGTTCGTTGAGAATACCGCCGATACGGGGATGCTCGGCCTCAAACTGGGCCACCGTCTCCTTCAAATCCTCAAGCAGATGTAAACGGCTTTTCTCCTCGCTGGCTTCAATTTTTTCCTCAAGGCCCTCGAGCAAGGTTTCCAGCCGGAGTTTCAACTCGGGATGGCTTTCCTTGAGATGCTCGACTTCCTGCCTGAGGCTGAACAACGCTTCACTGACTTCCTTTCCGGTCATGATCTTATCCTCGATTAAATCCTGATCGTTGAAGCACCCTTGATCCCTTAGCGATCCACGATCTGTTTTCTGAAAAATTCCGGCATGGCAAAGGCCGCCTTGTGAATGTCCGTACTGTAGTAGGCCGTCTCGAAAGGTCGCGCGGTCGCATCCGCCTCTCGGAAGCCCGACAAGGCCGCCTTGCTGGCCATGGTGCCACTCCACCAGCCAGAAGGATAGATACACTGGGGAAAGAAAAATGTACGGGTATTATCGAAGCCGGCCTTGCCCATGGTCTTGTGCATGGCCTCTATGAGATCGGCATGAAACAGCGGCGACTCGCTCTGCTGAACCAGGATGCCATCAGGCCCCAGACAGCGCAGACATTCGCGATAAAAGGCCTCGTTGAACAGCCCTTCTGCCGGCCCAACAGGATCGGTGCTATCCACGATGATCACATCGACACTGCCTGCAGCTGCGTCCTTGACCCACTGGATGCCATCAATAAATAGCAACTCGGCACGCGAATCGCTGTTTGAAGTGCACAAGTCCGGGAAATGAATTTCGGCAAGGCGGGTGACGCGCTCATCAATTTCGATCTGCACGGCCTGCCTGACTTCCGGATGCCTCAGCACTTCCTTGAGGCTGCCGCAATCTCCGCCGCCGATTACCCATACCCGCTCGGGATTTGGATGGGTATACAGCGCCGGATGCGTCATCATCTCGTGATAGAGAAAATTATCCCGATCAGACACCATGGTGCAGCCATCAATCACCATCAGTGTGCCGAACCATTCGGTTTCGAAAATTTCGATACGCTGGAACGGCGTCTGCTCCTCGTGCAGCTTTTCGATCACCTTGAGTGAAAAGGCGCTGCCGTGCTTGGGGTAGACTTCGGTAAACCAGCCTTCATTGTTTAGCATTGATAGTCCTCTCATGGAAAATTCGTGCGATTTTCCACATAATCGATGCCTTAATCAAAACATCATTTCGTTACCGACCATGAATTGGAGCCCTGCACAATCCCGCGATATTTACGCCATAGAACACTGGGGCGAGGGTTATTTTGACATTAACCCGCAAGGCCGGGTCGTGGTTTTCCCCAACCGTCAGCGGGATGAGGCTGCGGTCGATCTGTTTGATGTGGTGACCGCGATCCGTCAGGAAGGCCTGTCACTGCCGGTGCTGATCCGGTTCACCGACATGTTGCAGGACCGCATCCGTCTGCTGAGTGAGGCCTTTGCCGAAGCCAGACAGGAACATGGCTATCAGGGCAGTTACACTCCGGTATATCCGATCAAGGTCAATCAGCAACGCGCGGTCGTCGATGGCATCATCAGGAAGGGGCGCTTCCCGGTCGGACTTGAAGCGGGCAGCAAATCAGAACTGCTCGCCATACTCGCACTGTCAGAGGCCGGCACCGTGGTCTGCAACGGCTACAAGGACCGATCCTACATCCGGCTGGCACTGATTGGCCGCAGCCTGGGCCTTAATATATTTATCGTCATCGAGAAGCTCTCGGAACTGGATCTGGTCCTCTCGGAATCTGCCACTCTCGGTATAGATCCGCAGCTCGGGGTCCGCGTCCGCCTGTCCAGTATCAGCGCCGGAAAATGGCAAAACAGTGGCGGTGAAAAGTCCAAGTTTGGGCTGCATGGCGGCGAAATTCTAAAATTGGTGAAACGTCTGAGCGACACCGGCAATCTGCACTGGCTGAAACTCATGCACTTCCACATGGGCTCCCAGATCGCCGATATCGGCGACATCAAGAAAGCCCTGCGCGAGGCCTGCCGCTATTACGTCGCGCTTCACCAACTGGGAGCCCCGATCACCGTCGCCGATGTCGGCGGCGGTCTGGGCGTGGACTATGAGGGCAGCCGCTCCACCAGCGACTGCTCGATAAACTACAGCGTGGAAGAATATGCCCACAGCATCGTGCGGGCCTTTTCGGAGATCTGCGCGGAATTCGACTTGCCGCACCCCGCCATTGTTACCGAATCGGGCCGTGCGATGAGCGCTCATCACGCCGTGCTGATTACCAACATTACCGATGTAGAGAGGGTTGCGGAAGACACCTCGCCGCCCGCCCCCACCGCGGCCAAACCAGTACTCGATCTGGCCGAATGTTTGAACCTGCTCCCTTCGGAATCAGTACTCGGCATTTACCATGATGCCCAGTTCGACCTCGCCGAAGCCCGTGCCATGTTCGTCCAGGGCAAACTGACACTGGCGGAACTGGCCGATGCCGAGCGCCTTAACGCCGCCATCTGCCATGGCGTGCGCCGGCGGCTCGACATCAGTCTGCGCGCCCACAGGGAATTGCTGGACGAACTCAACGACAGACTGGCCGACAAGGTGTTCTGTAACTTCTCGCTATTCCAGTCCATGCCCGACGCCTGGGCCATTGGCCAGATTTTCCCGGTCATGCCCCTGCAACGACTCAATGAAGAACCGACCCGGCGGGTAGTCATACAGGATTTGACCTGCGACTCCGACGGCCAGATCAAATCCTACATCGACCGGCAGAGCCTCGAATCAACGTTCCGTATGCACAGCATCAGTCCGGAAGAACCTTACCTCATCGGGATCTTTCTGGTCGGCGCCTATCAGGAGATTCTCGGCGACATGCACAACCTGTTCGGCGATACCCATTCGGTCAACGTCGAACGTGACGGCACGGGCGGCTACCGTCTGGTCGACCCGATGCACGGCGATGGCGTCGATGACATGCTGCGCTATGTCCATATCGACCCGGAAGAACTCGAACGGGCCTACCGCAAAAAACTGCTGGAGGCGCAACTTGCCCCCGATCGCCGCAAGCTTTTTGAAAGCGAACTGATGGCGGGCCTCGCGGGTTACACCTACCTGGAGGAATAACCATGCGGATAAGCATCGCCGGAGCGAGCCCATGAATACAGCAGGCTTCATCGGGCTTGGCGCCATGGGATCGCTGATGGCAGGACATCTCGCCCGCAGCGGCCACCTCCGTGCGGTCTGGAACCGCACTGCCGCCACAGCCACCCAACGGGCAGCAGAACTGGGGATTACTGCCGCCGCTGACCCCGCCAGCCTGGCAGCAGCGGTCGATGTGATCCTGATCTGCGTCTCAGCCGATGCCGATGTCCTGGCGGTGATAGACGCCTTGCTGCCGGGACTCAAGCCCGGCGCTACGGTCATCGACCTTTCAACGGTAAGTCAGGATACCGCCCGCATCGCCGCCCAACGGGTACGCAGCAGGGGTGCCGACTTTCTTGATGCCCCGGTCACTGGCGGCATGGAAGGGGCGCGCACCGCCAGCCTCGCCATCATGGTAGGCGGAGAGCCTGCGACGCTGGCGGGCGTTCGGCCGATACTCGACAGCATCGGTACCCGCATCATTCACATGGGCGAAGTCGGTAGCGGACAGGCGACCAAGGCGGTCAACCAAATCATGTGCGCCGGCATCAACCAGGCCGTCACCGAGGCCCTGGGGTTTGGCTCACGGCTGGGCCTCGACATGGACAAGGTCATACAGGTTGTTTCCGGAGGTGCCGCCGGTAACTGGTTTCTGGACAAGCGTGGCCCAAGCATGACTCAGGGCAGCTTTACGCCTGGTTTCAAGCTGGCACTGCACCACAAGGACCTTAAAATCTGTCAGCGGATGGCGGGTGAGATCGGCACCGCCCTGCCGCTGACCGATATGACGGCAGATCACTACACACAACTGATGGCCGAGGGGCATGGCGACGAGGATATTTCGGTGCTGTACCGACTGAAAAAGTCATGACGCCATCTCCCCTAGCACCGCACCCACCCGAGCTGACCATCGCACCTATAGCCCCGAATAGCCTGGAACTACGACTGGCTGGCGACTGGGTGGCGGGAAGCAAAATCCCGGCATGGTCGGATGCGGCGGCTACCTTTAGCGCCCAAGCCGGTCTCAGTGTCATCAGGTTTGACTGTAGCGCTCTGGGCCAGTGGGACAGCCTGCTGCTGAACTTCCTGCTCAAGATCGTCCAAACCTGCCAGGCCAGTGGCATCAAGGTGGATCAAGACGCGCTCCCCACCGGAGTGCGGGGCATGTTGCGACTGGCGCTGGCCGTGCCAGAACGGGTGGATCTTGCCCGACCGCTTCAGAGCAGAGGCTTTCTCGACAGTGTCGGCCGCAGCACTCTTAACGGCCTGCGAGACTTCCAGCAACTGGCTGATTTCGTAGGTTCTTTTTGCATGGCATTACTGCGCCTGATGAGCGGACGAGCCCAGTTCAGGGCTGGCGACCTTTGGTTGCTAGTGCAGAAGTGCGGGCCGGATGCGCTACCCATCATCAGCCTCATCAGCCTGCTAGTCGGGATGATTCTCGCCTTTGTCGGGGCCGTGCAACTCAAACTGTTCGGCGCGCAAATTTTCATCGCCGACCTGGTCGGACTCGGCATGGCCCGCGAAATGGGCGCGATGATGACGGCCATTCTGATGGCGGGCCGGACCGGGGCCGCATTTGCTGCAGAATTGGGTTCGATGACGGTAAACGACGAAATCGACGCCCTCAACACCTCCGGCTTTTCACCGATGGCATTTTTGGTCCTGCCCCGCATTATTGCCCTGGTAGTGACCACGCCCCTGCTCTGTATCTACGCCGATATCGTGGGTATGTTCGGGGGTGCGCTGGTGGCGGCTGGCCTGTTCGATATCTCCTTTTCAGAGTTCCTGATCCAGATACAAAACCGGCTGCGGCTGGTCGATTTCGAAGTCGGCATCGGCAAGAGCGTCGTTTTCGGCCTGCTGGTTGCTCTTGCAGGCTGCATGCGCGGCCTGCAATGCAGTCGCAGCGCAACAGCGGTGGGCGTCGCCACCACCTCGGCAGTAGTGACCGGGATTGTCTACATCGTCGTGTCCGACGCTGTCATGACCCTGCTGGTGACTGCCCTCAATGTTTTCAAACGCTAGTTTTCCGTGAGCACCCCACTCAAGTCCGCCAGGAAACAGGACTACCATGTCAAAGTCAGCGGCCTGACGATGACCTATGGTGACTTCATCGTGCAGCGCGATCTCGATTTTGTCGTGCCAAGGGGAGAGATTTTCATCGTCATGGGCGGCAGCGGTTGCGGCAAAAGCACTCTGCTACGGCATATGATTGGCCTTAAACCGCCGGCGGCTGGCCAGGTTTATTTTGATGGCGACAACCTTTGGCAAGCCGATCATAAGGCGCGTAGCAGGATGCTGCGCCAGATGGGGATTCTCTACCAGAGCGGCGCCTTGTGGAGTGCCATGACCCTGGCAGAAAACATAGCCCTGCCGCTGAGTGCTCACACCTGCCTCAGCAAACAGGACATCGCTGAAATCTGCTCGCTGAAACTGGCGCTGGTAGGTCTGGCGGGTTTCGAGAATTTCTACCCGGCAGAAATCAGTGGCGGCATGCAAAAACGGGCGGCACTGGCCCGCGCAATGGCGCTGGATCCGGAAATCCTGTTTTTTGATGAGCCCTCGGCGGGGCTCGACCCCGTCAGCGCCCATCGTCTGGATGAACTTATCCTGCACCTGCGCGATAGCCTTGGCACTACCGTGGTGATTGTCACCCACGACCTCGCCAGCATTCTCGACATCGGCACCGACTCGATTTTTCTCGACACCGACGCCAAAACCATTATCGCTCGTGGCAATCCGCGTGAACTGCTGCACCATACCGATCAAGCCAATGTCCGCAACTTCCTGCTGCGTGGCGTATCGGAGCAGCACCCCGCAGAGCCTGAGCCTGATCCCCCCGACGGCAGCCCAAACCGCCACCGAACGATATGAACACACCCGCTGATACCCGTTTGATAGGCCTCTTCGTGATTGGTGCTTTGGCACTGGCGGTGACACTCACCCTGGTTTTCAGTGGCGGCTACCTGAGTAACGAACATAAATACGTTGCCTATTTTGAAGGCTCGGTCAATGGCCTGAACGTGGGTGCAATGGTCAAACTCAAGGGCGTAACCATAGGCCGGGTCAGTGATGTACTGGTGCAGTACGACATGGAAGAAAACCGGGTGCTGACGCCGGTCGTCACCGAGATTGACCTGGACAAAGTCATGAAAACCTTTGGTAGCAGTTCTTCCCGGCACCAGCATCCCAGTCTGCAGGAACTCATTGATCGTGGTTTGCGCGCCCGCCTGTCGCTGCAAAGCCTGGTCACCAGTCAACTCTACGTTGACATCAACTTTCTGCCGGATCGGCCGGGGCATTTTGTAGGTGGCAAATATCTGGACCTGCCGGAAATACCCACCATCGCGTCCAGCAAGGACGAAATCGAAAAAACTCTCCAGCAACTGGCCACAGACGTACGGGATATGCCGATCAAACAGACGGTAGAGGCTACGTTGAAGACCATCCAGCACGTGGAGCATCTGCTGGCCAAACCCGAGACCGACGCCACCATCAACAACCTCAACCAAACGCTTGCCGATCTCAGCCACCTCATTCGTCACCTCGACACCAAGGTAGACAGCCTCAGCGGCGATCTGGATGGCACCGCTCGACAGGGAGAGACCTTGATGAAAACCCTGAACGCGCGTCTGCCCGGCCTGCTGAATGCCACCGAGCAATCCCTGTTAGCGGCAACAACCAGCTTCAACAGCGCCAAAGCTACCTTACATGCCGTCGAGAACCTGACCGAACCAGATGCGGCCCTGAACGCCGCCCTGCACGATATTTCGGAAGCCGCACGCGGGGTTAAGACTCTGGCCGAGACGCTGGAACGCCATCCGGACATGTTGCTCTATGGCAGAAAAAAGTCGGAACAAGCACCCTGATCGGCACCCAGTCTCTACCGCCCACCAGGAGGAGACCACCACATGAACCGCCACTGGCCTTTTGCCGTTCCGGACCGCTGCGTCGAGCGTCGGCTGACCCCGAATCGTGGCATAATATGGCGCAATTAATGCTAGACCCGCCATGACCCTACACTCCGTAAACGCTCGCTCCATGCCGACTTCAGACATCACCGCGCTATGCCTGTCGGGTCGCCGGGTGATTGCTACCGAAGCCGAGGCCGTGTCCGCACTGAACGATCGGATAGACGACCGCTTTGCCGCGGCCTGCGCGATCATCCTGGCCTGCCGGGGGCGCATTGTGGTCACCGGCATGGGTAAATCGGGTCACATTGGCGGCAAAATCGCCGCGACCCTCGCCAGCACCGGCACACCGTCCTTCTTTGTCCATCCCGGCGAAGCCGGTCATGGTGATCTGGGCATGATCACGGCGGACGATGTGGTGCTGGCGCTTTCAAACTCCGGCGACTCTACCGAAATCCTGACGATCATTCCCATCCTCAAACGGGTGGGGATTCCCCTGATCCTCCTGACCGGTAACACCGAATCAGCGCTGGCGCGGCAGGCTGATGTTGCCCTCGACTGCGGGGTGGCGCAGGAGGCCTGTCCTCTGGGCCTCGCGCCCACATCCAGCACTACGGCGGCGCTGGCCATGGGGGATGCTTTGGCCGTTGCCCTGCTTGAGGCACGTGGTTTCAGCCGGGAGGATTTTGCCTTTTCTCATCCCAGCGGTAGCCTGGGCCGACGACTGCTCATACGGGTCAGAGACATCATGCATGGCGAGGACGAGGTTCCCGCTGTGAGCGAAAGTGCTTTAGTACTCGACGCGGTTCTGGAAATTACCGCTCGCAAACTCGGCATGACCGCTGTGATTGACGCCGATCGCAAGGTGCTTGGCATCTTCACTGACGGTGATCTCCGGCGTCTTCTGGAAAGCACCCATGATATTCGCGCCATCCCCATTCACCGCGTGATGACCCGCGATTGCACCACAGTAGGCCCAGACACGCTTGCGGCTGAAACGGTCCGCATTATGGAAGAAAAACGCATCAACGCTCTGCTGGTCACCAATGCCGAGGGTCAGCTTCTGGGAGCCCTAAACATGCACGATCTGCTGGTCGCGGGGGTGGTATGACCCTCATGACAGCTTCTGGGGATATTCTGGCCCGGGCCGCGCAGGTCAGATTGCTGATTATGGACGTCGATGGTGTCCTCACCGATGGCAAACTCTATTTCACCCCTGATGGTCAGGAGTTGAAAAGTTTTCACGCCCGTGATGGCCATGGTCTCAAACTGCTGCAACGCAGCGGCGTGGAAACCGCCGTGATCTCAGGACGTTCATCGCCCGCCGTGGCCCTGCGGATGAGCAGCCTCGGTGTCCGTCATGTCTTTCAGGGATGTGAGAACAAGCTGGAACCCTACCAGACTTTACTCAACCGCCTGAACCTCCTCCCGGAGCAAACGGCATTCGTTGGCGATGATATTCTCGACTTGCCGCTGATGCGACGGGCCGGACTCGCCGTCGCGGTGGCGGATGCCCACTTCAGCTTGCATGCCAGCGCGCACTGGACGACTTCCGTGGCGGGTGGCCTTGGCGCCGTCCGCGAGGTTTGTGACCTGATCATGCAGGCCCAGAAAACATGGCAGGGTGTGCTTGAAAGCTATTATTGAACTACTGAGCCGACTCAGCGGCCTTGCCCGCTACCTTGTGCTGGTGGCGCTGGCAGGAGGGTCCTGGTGGGCTGCCGAGTATTTCTCGCCGCCACCCGAAAGCACCCGGCGGCCACCGGCCGGCAAGGTGGATTATTATTCCAAGGGGCTGGAGCGCATGGTCATGGATGTGAACGGTAAGCCCAAGGAACTGCTTGTTGTGGAAGAGTTGGTCCACTACGAGGGGGACAACCACTCCGACCTGACCCGACCGGTGATGACACTGTTTGTCGAAAAAGGCCCGCCATGGATTATCGAAGGTGAAATTGCAACAGTCCCGGGCGATGAGGATCTGGTGCTGTTGCATGGCAATGTGCTGGTCACGCGCGAGGCTAATGAACAAGGGAGAACCATGAGAATTGAGACCACCAATGCGCGCGTCCAGCCCGAACGTAAATACGCCGAAACCGACGAAGACATCGTCGTGACCAGCCCTCCGGACACCATGACCGGCACCGGTGCCACGGTCACTTTCGGGGATGATCTTCACTACACTGTCCGAGCGAATGCGCGCAGAAGGCATGACGTACAGAACTAACAAAAAAACAACACACACCCGAGGTCTGTCTGCCTTGATGGGATTATTGTCGGTGGTGGCGACACACCCGGCATGGGCGCTCACTTCCGACTCTCAGCAGCCCATGTATGTCGAATCCGACTCACTCGAATACGACGAAAACAAGGGGCAGACCATCTATATCGGCAATGTG
>JBILXN010000246.1:0-2972 GCA_044378425.1 Methylococcaceae bacterium | reverse complement strand
GCAGTATCGCGCATTGATAGAACCCCGTATTTACTTTGGCGCAGCCAATGACGTACAACAAAGCGCCGATGGGGAGCACATCGTCGTCGTTGTGGATCGTCGGGACGAGTCCACAGACTGTGCGGTGTCCTGGCAGTCGCTAATCTGGAAGCAAATACTCTGGGAGAGGCCAAGCCCAGGTCGATCCGCCCCGTGCCAAGCACCAAGCACGAACAACGCATGGCGCTTGAGCAAATTTATCCCCATGCAACCCTTACAGAGGAGTCATCATGACCGTCATTCAGATTTTTGACCCTGGGCTCTGTTGCAGCACAGGAGTATGCGGGGTTGAAGTTGATCAGGCGCTGGTCAGCTTTGCGGCCGATCTGGACTGGGCCAGGCAAAATGGGGCTCAGATTGGACGTTTTAACCTTGCCCAGGAACCCCTCGCCTTTGCAGAAAATGTGAGCGTTAAGGCATACATTGAACGTTCTGGCCAGGAGGCGCTTCCCCTGATTTTGGTCGATGGTGAAGTGGCTTTGGCAGGACGCTACCCTAATCGATCCGAATTGGCCCGTTGGGCGGGTATCCCAGAAACCGGCACGACTACACCTCAACAAGGCTGCTGCTCCGGAAGCAGTGGCAGCTAATCGAATGTGTGACGATGCACTATCTGGAAAATCCCCCCCGCTTTTTTTTCTTCACAGGCAAGGGGGGTGTCGGCAAAACGTCCATTGCGTGTGCAACTGCCGTTCAACTTGCGACTGAAGGCAAGCGTGTCCTGCTGGTCAGTACGGATCCGGCATCAAACGTAGGGCAGGTCTTCGGGCTGACCATCGGTCATCACATCACGGCCATTCCTGGCGTGCCCAACCTTTCAACACTCGAAATCGACCCCCAAGCGGCCGCTCAAGCCTATCGGGATCGTATCGTGGGTCCGGTTCGAGGTGTGCTGCCTGAGACCATCGTCAAAGGGATAGAGGAGCAGCTCTCAGGGGCGTGCACAACTGAAATCGCAGCCTTTGATGAGTTCACCGCGCTACTAACGGATACCGCACTGACAGAAGAGTACGAACACATCATTTTTGATACGGCACCCACCGGCCACACCATTCGGCTCCTGCAACTGCCGGGTGCATGGAGCGGATTCCTTGAAGAGGGTAAAGGCGATGCATCCTGCCTTGGGCCTTTGGCGGGACTGGAAAAGCAGCGAACCCAATACAAAGCAGCGGTTGAGGCCCTGGCGGATCCAGCACGCACGCGCCTGGTACTCGTGGCCCGTGCGCAGCAAGCCACCCTCAGAGAAGTGGCGCGTACACACGAAGAATTGGGGGGTATCGGACTCTCGCAACAGTACCTCGTCATCAACGGTGTGCTGCCATCAGAGGACGCCTCCCAGGATGAACTGGCGGCTGCTATACACCAACGGGAGCAAGCTGCACGCCTCGACATGCCGGACAGGCTGAAATCATTACCTATTGATCAGATTGCGCTGAAACCCTTCAACCTGGTGGGGCTTGATGCCCTCCGTCACTTACTGGTCAATACCGGATCTTATGGCAACCAGAGCACTAGTGAACTCCCTCACCGGCCCGATGCGCCAACCCTTTCAGGTCTGATTAACGATATAGCGGCAGATGAACATGGGTTGGTCATGCTCATGGGCAAGGGCGGCGTCGGGAAAACCACCTTGGCGGCAGCCATCGCCGTGGAACTGGCTTCCCGGGGGCTTCCTGTTCATCTGACCACCTCCGATCCGGCCGCCAACCTGATTGAAACATTGGCAGGCTCACTGGCGCACCTGACCGTTAGCCGGATTGATCCTCACATAGAAACCGAACGTTATCGAAAATACGTGCTGGAGACCAAAGGCGCTCAACTCGATGCTGAAGGGCGGGCGTTGCTGGAAGAGGATTTGCGGTCTCCTTGCACCGAAGAAATCGCCGTCTTTCAAGCGTTCTCTCGCATCATTCGCGAAGCGGGCAAACAATTTGTTGTGATGGATACTGCCCCTACGGGGCACACGTTGCTACTTTTAGATGCCACTGGGGCCTATCACCGTGAAGTCACCAGGCAGGCTGCTCATAGCCCTCTCCACTTCACGACACCCATGATGCAGTTACAAGACCCAAAGCAAACCAAGGTACTTATCGTCACGCTTGCTGAAACGACGCCCGTGCTGGAGGCAGCGAATCTTCAATCTGATCTCCGCCGGGCAGGGATCGAGCCATGGGCATGGATCATTAACAATAGCATTGCCGCTTCCCACCCCGATTCTCCACTGCTTCGGCAACGTGCCCATAACGAACTGAGACAAATCGATGCGGTGGGTACCGTTCATGCGAAGCGGTTGGCTATCGTTCCGCTCTTGAAAGACGAGCCCGTTGGTGTGGATCGATTGCGGGTTTTGGCGCACTACGCTGAGCAGGAGCACAAACTTTGATCGTCATCCAATGGCGTGTTCACGAACTTCTGAGTGGCATGGCCATGAGGACCCAGTGAATGAACGGCAAGCGGGTATTGAGCCAGTCTTCTCAGTTCTTCCGTAAGCATCTGGCGCGTCCACCTTCTCTCCTATCAGGCCTCTATTGAAGCGCTCTCGGTGACAAACACCCGCAAGCTCTCAGGAGGACTATCCAGTCCAGGTTAACGGGTTTTCGGACGGCGACCTGCCATCACCACTATTCAACAAGCCAACTGAGAACAGTTGATTTTTTTCGCCCGTATTCCCCAGTGCTGGCGTGGGTTCGGGCCTTGCTGCGACAGGCGCCGCCGACCTGGCCGTCACTCGGACTGTGGGCGCCACCAGTAGCGGCAGGATGGCTCCGCCGGCTGCTCTCATCTCTCTCTGCTACCATGCGCGCCACGTCCTTGACTCACCACGCGCTGCCAACGCCATGAAAATCCTGCTGGTTCACCAGAACTTTCCCGGCCAATACAAACACCTGGCCCCCGCCTTGCTGAAGGATCCCGCCAACGAGGTGGTGGCCTTC
>JBILXN010000245.1:0-2981 GCA_044378425.1 Methylococcaceae bacterium | reverse complement strand
TCGACGTGCTCATCGTGCTGCTGATCTTTCTGGTACTGACCACCACCTTCAGCCGGAATGCCCAACTTGAGGTCCGGCTTCCGGAGGCATTGGGGGCCACCGGCACGGCGGCCGGTGGCGGGCTGGACGTCGTGATCAGTGCAATGGGTGACTACCGCGTCAATGATCATGCCGTGCCAGACAAACGGCAGGACAGTCTCCGGCAGGCCCTCACGGCGGCTGCCGGCGCCAACAGCCACCCCGTGCTGACCATCAGTGCCGACCGCAACACCCCGCATCAGGCCGTCATCGCGGTACTGGATGCCGCGGGGCAACTCGGCTTTAAACAGGTCAGGTTTGCTGCCGAACGCAGCCCATCCGGCTCACCATGAACAACTCAGCACCCTCATCAGCCATTGCTTCAATGGTTCCAACCCAGCCCACTCACTGCCCTGCGAGGACAACAGCATGAGCCTGCGTAACCCCCTGACCCGGCTGGCCCGGCACCTTTGGTACGGCAAAAAGAATGCAAACCCCCTGCTGGTACCCCTGGAAAAGCTGTTTCGGGAGGGCGTTGCCCTGCGCCACGAAGCCTATCAGACCGGTCGCATCAGCACCGGGCGGCTGGCGGTGCCCGTGATGGTCGTGGGCAACCTCACCGTCGGCGGCACCGGCAAAACACCGCTGACGATCTGGCTAGCCCAGTTTCTGAAGGCGCGAGGCTATCGACCCGGCATCATCAGCCGTGGCTATGGCGGGCTTGTGCAGCGGCGCCCGATGGCGGTCAGCTTTGACACCGACGCCCGGGTTGCCGGTGACGAACCGGTCATGATGGCGCGGCGGACGGGCTGCCCTGTCTATGTGTTTCCCAAGCGGGTTGAAGCAGGACACGCCCTGCTGGCCAACACGGACTGCAACATCATCATTGCCGATGATGGACTGCAGCACTACGATCTGGCACGAGACATCGAGATTGCCGTCATTGACGGCGAACGGGGGTTTGGCAACGGCCATCTGCTCCCAGCCGGCCCCATGCGCGAACCGATTGAGCGACTGGAGACCGTCGATCTGGTGGTTCACACCGGCACCGCGCCCGAGGGTGGCATCGTCATGACCCTGGAGGGCACGCTCGCCACCAGCCTGCGTGATGTCTGCAAACGTCGGCCTCTCAGCAGTTTTATCGGCGAACCCCTGCACGCCATGGCTGGCATCGGCCATCCTGACCGGTTCTTCGACCACTTGCGCGCACAGGGGCTGACCTTCACCGAGCGCGCCTTTGCCGATCATCATGCCTATACCGCCAGGGACCTGACCTTCAGCGGCAACGCCCCGCTGTTGATGACGGAAAAAGATGCCGTCAAATGCCGTCGCTTTGCCCGCGACAACGACTGGTATCTTCCGATACACGCACACCTCCCGCTGGCTTTCGGCGTGGATTTACTGACCCTACTCAAAACCAAAGCTCATGGATAAGAAACTGCTAGAAATACTGGTCTGCCCGGTTTGCAAGAGCGACCTGATTTTTCAGAAAGAGGCCCAGGAACTGATCTGCAAGGCCGACCGCCTGGCCTACCCTATCCGCGACGGCATCCCTGTCATGCTGGAAGGCGAAGCCCGTCGCATCAGCCTTGAAGAATACGACGCGCTACCGAAAAAGACCCCGCTGGTGGACTAGCGCATGACAGCCTTCAAGATCGTCATTCCCGCCCGCCATGGCTCAACCCGTCTGCCCGGCAAACCCCTGCTTGCCCTGGCCGGCAAACCGATGATCGTCCATGTGTGCGAGCGGGCGCTGGAAGCGGTCAGCGAGGTTTATCTGGCGACCGACGACCCCCGCATCAGCGCGGCCGTAGCGGGCCTGCCGGTGCAGGCGGTCATGACCCGACCCGACCATACCAGCGGCACCGAGCGCATCGCGGAGGTCTGCGATCAACTCGGCTGGCCCGATGACACGATCGTGGTGAACCTGCAAGGTGACGAACCGCTGATGCAGCCCGAGCTGATCGTACAACTGGCCAGCGCACTCGCCGCCCAACAACTCGCCGAAGTCGCCACACTGGCGGCGCCGATCCGCGACTCTGCCGAAATCTTCGATCCCAACGCCGTCAAAACAGTGCTGGACCAACAGGGCTACGCCCTCTATTTCAGCCGTGCGCCAATACCCTGGCACCGCAACAGTTTCGGCGGTGACCACACGCCGACCCTGCCCGCCGATATCCCCTGGTTAAGACATATCGGCATCTATGCCTACTCGGTCGGCTTTCTGCGGCGCTACGTTCAGTGGCCGAACTCGCGGCTGGAAACAGTGGAAGCGCTGGAGCAATTGCGCATACTCTGGCAGGGTGAACGGATACGGGTGGTTACGGTAGCGGCATCCCCCCACGCCGGAGTGGATACCGAGGCCGACAGGCTCAGGGTCGAGCGGATTATGGCGCAGGGCGGCTGACGGTTGCGGGGCCAGAATCAGCAGTGGCCCGATCAGCAGACTGATGAGGCTCAGGCATCCGGCAATACCGAAAAACCAGGCGGGTCATCCTCTGTATGACCCCTCCGCACGCTCGCAGACCTTGACCCGCGCCTCCGGCCAGAGTCCTGACCTCGCCGCTGAGGTTAAGCCCAGACCCGATCTTGCGGGTCGCAAGCCCGAATAAAACGCCCTGCGCCTTGCCGCCAGGCTCACCCTTAGCCGTCGCATCAATGCGATACCCCGTCGCGCTGGATGACCTTGAGGAAGGTCATCCAGAGTATCTGGATATCGAATATCAGCGACCGCCGCCGCAGGTATTCGGCGTCGAGCGCGACCTTGACCGGAATAGGCAGTTCGTCGCGGCCATTCACCTGCGCCCAGCCGGTCAGACCCGGCACCAACTGATGGACCCCCTCGCGGGTCCGCAATTCGATCAGGTCGTCCTGATTGAACAGGGCCGGGCGGGGGCCGACGAAACTCATATCGCCCTTGATGATGCTCCAGAGTTGCGGCAACTCATCAAGACTGCTCTTGC
>JBILXN010000244.1:0-2988 GCA_044378425.1 Methylococcaceae bacterium | reverse complement strand
TCGGCGCCGGGTTCGGTGGCACAGGTACGGGAGTGTGCGTCACAACTGGTGCGGTTCGCCAAACAGACTCAAACCACCGTATTTCTGATTGGTCATGTCACCAAGGAGGGTGCGCTGGCAGGGCCGCGGGTTCTGGAACACATGGTCGACACCGTTCTTTATTTTGAAGGCGACAGCAGCAGTCGGTTTCGGGTCATCCGCGCCTTCAAAAACCGGTTTGGGGCCGTTAATGAACTGGGCGTATTCGCGATGACCGAAGCCGGTCTCAAAGAGGTGCGAAATCCGTCTGCCATTTTCCTGTCGCGTGGTGATGAGGATGCGCCCGGCAGTGTGGTGATGGTGATGCGAGAGGGCAGTCGACCGATGTTGGTGGAGGTACAAGCCCTGGTTGATGAGTCACATCTGCCGACTCCGCGCCGGGTGGCGGTTGGCATGGATAACAATCGGCTGGCGATGCTGTTGGCCATACTGCACCGGCATGGCGGTATTCCGATCATGAATCAGGACGTATTCGTCAATCTGGTGGGTGGACTCAGGCTGGGGGAAACCGCCGGTGATCTGGCAGTGGCCCTGGCTGTAGTGTCGAGTTACCGGGACAAGCCGATTCCGCGCGATTGGGTGATGTTCGGTGAACTGGGTCTGAACGGCGAGGTAAGACCGGTCCAGAACGGCGAGGAACGCCTGCGGGAGGCAGCCAAACACGGCTTTCGCCACGCTTTGGCACCTAGCAAGAACGTGGTGAAAGGGGCAACGCCAGGTCTGGAAGTAGTGCCGGTAAAAAGTCTCAGGGAAGCAATTGATGCCCTCTAGCCTGCGGTGCCTGTCAGAGAATCACCTGTGCGCCTAGTTCTATGACGTGGTTGGCGGGTATGTGGAAATAGTTTGCCGCAGAGCCAGCGTTGCGCGCCATGATGATGAACAGCTTGATCCGCCACAGCGCCATCCGGGGCGATGCTTTGGCAATGAGTGTCTCCCGACTGAGGAAGAAGTTGGTCTCGGTTGGGCTGATATCAAATTCGCGGCTGCTGGACTTGAGTGCCCGAGGGATATTGGGGCTTTCCGCGAAACCGTAATGCAGATTGACGCGAAACAGGGAGTCCGCCACTTTCTGGACTGTTCGGCGTTTGTCCGATGCGACGCGCGGCAACGGTTCAGTAATGACGGTCATCATCACAACGTTTTCGTGCATTACTTTGTTGTGCTTTAAGTTATTGAGCAGGGCCAAAGGAATCCCCTGACGGCTGCTGGCCAGGAAAACCGCTGTGCCTGGCACCCGGACCGGTCGACTCTGTTCGATCTCGGCCACAAAATCGGCCACTGGCATGGCTTCTTCCTGCAGGCGATGCTGCAGCAGATCGCGCCCCCGTTTCCAGGTGCTGAGCAGAAGAAATATCGCGCTGGCAATGATCAGCGGAAACCAGCCACCGTCCGGAATTTTTGGCACATTGGCGCCGAAAAAGGCCAGATCCACCGTCAGAAATCCCAGTGCCACGATGCCGCTGAGCACCGGATTCCACTTCCACAGGCTGTACACCACGACAAAGGCCAGAATGGTATCGATTGCCATTGTGCCGGTCACGGCTATGCCGTAGGCCGCAGCCAGTCGGGTGGACGACTCCATCGTCACGATCAGGCCGATCACACCCACCATGAGCGCCAGATTGACCGCCGGCACATAGATTTGCCCCATTTCCTCGTCCGAGGTATAGCGGATCATCAGGCGCGGACAAAATCCCAGTTGTATGGCCTGTGAGGTCAACGAGAAGGCGCCGGAAATGACCGCTTGCGAGGCAATTACGGTCGCCAGGGTCGCCACCGTGATCATGTACGTCAGTGCCCCCGGGGGCACCAGCAGGTAGAAGGGATTCTGGATGGCTGCAGGGTCTCTGATCAGCAATGCGCCCTGACCGAAATAGTTAAGCAGCAGGGCGGGCAGGGCCACCCAAAACCAGGCTTTGCGGATCGGTGTTCGACCGAAATGGCCCATATCGGCATAAAGTGCCTCGCCGCCGGTAACCGCAAGCACTACCGCACCTAAAGTCAGGCTACCCAGCCAGCCATTGCGACCAAAAAACTCCACGGCATGGCGCGGATTGACGGCATTCATGATTTCCGGCGTTTCCAGCAAACTGGTCAACCCGAAACCAGCCAGTGAGACAAACCAGACCACCATGATGGGTCCGAACAGACCGCCTACTTTGCGGGTACCATGCCGCTGCGCACCAAATAGGGTGATGAGGACAGCCAAGGCAATCGGAACAATATAGGGATGCAGGGTAGGCCTTAGGATTTCCAGGCCTTCAACAGCACTGAGAACGGAAATGGCCGGGGTGATGACGCCATCGCCGTAGAACAGTGATGCGCCGATCAGGCCCAGTACCATGAGACCGGAACGGGTTATCGGGCTTATTTTGGCTTTATGTCCCACCAGCGACATCAGCGCCATGATGCCGCCTTCGCCCCGATTGTCCGCCCGCATGATGAATACGACGTACTTCAGCGAAATCACGATCAGGATAGACCAGAATACCAATGACAGGATGCCGGTAATATTTTCCGGCGTTGCCGGCAGGGCATTGACGCCGGCAAAGCATTCCTTGAGCGTATAGAGTGGGCTGGTTCCGATATCGCCAAAGACAATACCGAGTGCCGCTATCACAAGGCCGCTGTTATCCCTTGAATGGCTTGAATAGTAGGAGCCTGATGCTGTCATCCTGTTATCTTTTGTAGTGGAGTTGACGTCTATGATGTTGTTCTGAGCCAACACGCTAAACTGACTGGGGTTAGTGCTAGACTCCCGGCCGATCTGAAATCAGACTGGATTGCGATCACGGTTCGTCCGGCCGACAATACACGGCGATTGGCCCTGCTGACAAGTCACTCCGGGGATTCAACCGGGTTGCCAACATCGGCCCAAATGACCCTATTTCACCAATTCAAGGGAGAGGTTAAATGATACTCAGGAATCCATCGCCAGACGCCATGTTG
>JBILXN010000078.1:0-10544 GCA_044378425.1 Methylococcaceae bacterium | reverse complement strand
GATGATCAGCGAAAAATAGGTAATCCCAATGACGACAATACTCAGTGACAAAATACGGCTGTAAGGGGCCAGTTCGGGATATTGCTCCAGCAATATCGCCAGTTTGCCGGATAATGCGGCTTCGCCGAAGGCACCGCTGAGGATGCCGATAAGCGTGATGCCCACCTGAACGGTCGACAGAAAATGGCTGGGCTCATTCGCCAGTTGCAGGGCAATTCTGGCATTCGAGACACCATCTTCAACAGCCTGCTGCAGCCTGATTTTACGGGAAGAAACAATTGCGATCTCGGACATCGCAAAAAGGCCATTGAGTAAAAACAGGCCCGCCAGTATGAGAACGTCCATTCAGGGAGAGTAATAGTTAACCAGGGTTCTAGAGTAGCGAATACCCGATAAGGATGCAAAAGGCATCAAAACCTACCGCCCGACAAACCACAGCATCGAACCCGGCATAGGTAATCAACCCCATGGCACTCGACCCAGCAGCGCCTTAATCTCGACCGAGTGCTGGCCCCCCAGATTTGCGACCAGCGATACCCACCCAATGGAGCTTGCAGATGGAAAAAACCATGGAAAGACAGACTCAGGACGTAGCAAAGGACGTCATGAAATCCAGCCCGATGTCAGTCACTACCCCCTTCAGCGAATTCGACCAGTGGTTTGACGATGTTCGTCGCAACTGGATGAGTCCATTACTGCTGGGGCGTGCCTGGCCGGATATCACCACCAGCGCCATACCCCGCATGCCGCGGATCGATGTCATCGACCGTGCCGACGAAATCTGCGTCCGCGCGGAACTGCCCGGGGTCGACAAGGCCCATCTTGAGGTCACGTTAAATGAGGATGCGCTCAGCATTCACGCCACTCGGCATACCGAGGAGACAGAGGAAAAAGGCCAATATCACCGCCGCGAGATGAGTCACGGCGAGTTTACCCGGACCCTCAGGCTGCCATGCCCGGTAGAAAGCGAAAAGGCTAAAGCTAAATTTCAGGACGGCATACTGGATCTGACCCTGCCGAAATCACCCGGCTTTCGCCCCAAGACCATCAGGGTCGAGTAGGCCATTAAAACCCCTTGTGCGGCGGCTGACGTGGACCCCTATGGGCCACTCAGCCGCCGCCTGGCACCCCGACCGAACGACCGATCAAGACCGTTCTGGATGCCCCTCAGTCAGGAGATACACGCGAGGGATCGCCCAAGAGCAGGGCATCCAGTACTGCATGGGCTTCGTCTATCCCTGTTCGCTTGAGGGAAGAGAACAATTGCAGGGTGATCGATGCACTGTAACTTGCCCGCAAGATACTCTCGACCTTGTGCAGCGTATCCATGGCAGCGCCCCGACTCAGTTTGTCGGCCTTGGTCAGCGCAATATGGAGCGACAGATCATAGTGCAGGCACCACTCGATCATGCGTCGGTCGAATTCAGTCAATGGATGGCGGATGTCCATCACCAAAAACACCCCTTTGAGAGCCTCTCGCTTGCTGAGGTATTCCTCGATCATACCCCCCCAGGTTTTGTGCATGCCTTCCGGAACCTTGGCGTATCCATAACCCGGCAGATCCACCAATCGGTGATCTTCATCCAGCTGGAAAAAATTGAGCAACTGAGTCCGACCCGGCGTCTTGCTGACTCTTGCCAGTGATTTCTGCTGGGTAATGGTATTGATGGCACTGGACTTTCCGGCATTGGAACGCCCGGCGAAGGCCACCTCGTAGCCCCGATCCGAAGGGGCATTGCTGAGTTTGGATGCGCTCGCCAGAAAACTGGCTTTGTGATAAAGAGAATTCAAAGAGATGCCTTAGCCTGTATCATGAGTGGGGAGAGCGCCCGCAGTATTGCGGGGCAAGAGCGAACCCGCCTATTATCACCGCCCAGCGGGCCAGATGCATGATGGTTCGACGAATTTAAGCGTAACGCGATAATAACAATGCTTGCACACGAGGTAGCGGAAATGGCAATCAACAGACTTTGGGCCGGCGTATGCCTTCTGGGCTGCGTGTCACTGGCTTTTGCGCAAGGTAATCCCCGAGAGGGCGAAGAAAAAGTGGCCGCTTGCAGCGGCTGTCACGGAATGGACGGGAATGGCAGTGCCCCCATTTTCCCAAAACTGGCGGGACAGCATGCCAGCTACATCGTCAAACAACTGGCAGAATTCAAGAGCCTGAAACGCGTGGAGCCGACCATGAATGCCATGGCGGAAGGACTCAGCGAAGACGATATGGCCGATATCGGCGCCTATTATTCGGCGCTCAAACCCTCGACCGAAGAGGGTGCGCACAACCCCGCTGGAGAAAAAATCTACAAAGCGGGTAATCCTGCCACTGGCCTACCGGCCTGCACCGGTTGCCACAGCCCGAACGGCAACGGCAATCCGGCAGCCAATTTTCCTCGTCTGAGCGGTCAGTATCCTGCCTACGTTGAGAAAACACTGGGCAGTTTCAAAACCGGTGAACGCGGTAACGACATGAACGGCATGATGCGTGCGATCGCGGCCAAATTGAGCGACCAGGACATGAGCGCGGTCGCCGACTACGTTTCCACCCTCAAACATTGATGCCCCATCTGCGGCCAGCCCGAGTTCTGGCCGGCGCATGAATTCATACACCACCCGCCAGAGGTACCCATGATCAAAACGCTGACAGGATTTCTCACCAGTCTGATCTTACTGACCGGTTCCGCATTTGCGGCCGAGGACTTTAAGGTGGGCACCGATTACGATCTGGTCAACCCGCCCCAGCCTACCGCCGATCCCAGCAAAATCGAAGTGCTGGAATTCTTCTGGTACGGCTGCCCCCACTGCTACCATTTCGAACCTGACCTGAATGCCTGGATCAGGAACAAGCCGGAATCGGTCAACTTCATTCGTCAGCCCGCAGTCTTCAACGAGCATTGGGCGGCCCACGCCAAAGCCTTCTTCACCGCCAGCGCATTGGGTGTGCTGGACAAGGTTCATGCGGATTTCTACGATGCTATCCAGAATAAGAAGGAGACCCTGGAATCCGAGCAGGAACTAGCCCCGTTCTTCAAGGCACACGGTGTGGCCGAGGCCGACTTCCACAAGGCTTACGCCTCTTTCGCGGTTGACTCCGAGATGCGTCAGGCCACCGGTCTTGCGGCCAAGTATGGCATCACCGGCACTCCCGCGATCATCGTCAACGGCAAATATCTGATCAGCCCCGGCAAAGCCAAGTCGTTCCCTCGCATGATCGATATCACCAATGCATTGATAAAAAAAGAGTCAGCGCCTGTCGCCAGCACACCTGCGGCAGCAGCGCCCGCAACGGCAACGACACCCTCAGCAAAGAAAAAGGCTCCTTAGGCCTAGGCGGGCTGAAGCCGTGAACCACACCGCGCTCAGCCCAGCCCTCTTCCACCCTAGTGTGCCCGATGCAGCCCACTGAGACTGCGAGCGGTGTTGTTCCCCGGCGGCGTCTCAAGCTGGCCAGTTTCAACATCCAGACCGGAATCAGCACAGAATCGTATCGGGATTACCTTACGGGTAGTTGGCGTCATGTATGGCCCAGCCGAAAACGCCTGCCAAATCTCAACCGCATTGCCCACGTTCTTAAACCCTTTGATATTGTCGGCCTGCAGGAAGTGGACGGCGGCGGTCTGCGCAGTCACCGTATTGTCCAGACCCAGTACCTCGCCGAACACGCCGGCTTCCCCTACTGGCACAACCAGATTAACCGTCGCTTCGGCGCCATCGCCCTCCACAGTAACGGCCTTCTAAGCCGGATAAAGCCGCACGATGTGCATAATTACCGTTTACCAGGTCTCCCGGGGCGGGGTGCGGTCATGGCCCGTTACGGCAAGAACGGCGATAGCTCGCTTCATGTCTGTGTCCTGCATCTTGCCCTGACCCGCAAGGCAAGACTGCGGCAACTCGGCTTCGTGTCGGAACTGCTGAGCGGCGCGCAACATGCGGTCGTGATGGGAGATTTCAACTGCGAGCCGGGCTCACCGGAACTGGAGTTGCTGACCCGCAACAGTCACCTCTGCGACCCGGGCGTTGCCGTTAGCACCTTCCCCAGTTGGAAGCCCAACCGCATGATCGACCATATTCTGGTGACCCCCAGCCTGCGGGTTGAGGATGTCCGCGTTATCCACTTTCCATGCTCTGACCATCTCCCCATTGCGATGGACATCGCCCTGCCGGAGACACTGAATCTGAGTCCCTGAGCAGGACATTTAGGCGCTAGGCTGACCCTAAACGTTGAATGCAGCCCGGCAACGCAACCAGCCCCTGATAGTCCGGTAACCCATCCTGAACCACCACCAGCCGCATGAGATCGGAACGGTAACACTGCCAGCGCCCCCCTGAGCGGAATCCGCCCGCCACCCGATATACACCCGGCGTCAGCCCAAGAAAGGGCACGTCCAGCCGGAGGTATCCCAGTGCGTTCAGCTTGATCTCGCCGCCATTCTGAGCAGAGTCGAAGCTGGCGATTAGCAATCCTGCGGAACTCCAGAACTGCAACACCAGATCCACTTCGCCGCTGCACTCACCAGCATGGCAGATGATGAACTGAACTGACTGACCTGTTACGAGATGCGCCGTCTCCTGCTGAGCCAGACCCACAATCGAGATGTCCGACAGGTTCAGGGTACCGATAAAATCTGCGGGCATTTCAGGGGCCAGCCCCAAGGGCTGCAGTTGGCTATTGAGAAGCCCGGTCGCCTCATAATACTTGCGAAAAAGCGCATCGGTTTCACCAAACGCCAAGGCTTCGCCATCAAGCAGCAGCAGGCACCGCTCGGCGATTTGCCTGACCGTCATCTCCGAGTGTGAAACCAGAAGCACCGTCGCACCCGCCCTTTTAAGCTCTTCCAGACGCTGCAGACACCGCATTTGGAAAGCACTATCGCCGACCGAAAGCACTTCATCGACCAGTAGAATATCCATGGCGACACAGGTCGCGATGGAGAACTCAAGTCGGGCATACATACCGTCCGAATAATGCCTGACCGGGGCATCCAGCGCATTTGCCAAGCCCGCAAAGTCAACGATCCGATTCAGCATGCCGTCGATTTCGGTTTTGCTAAAGCCTGACTCGGAAAGGCGAATGTAGATATTCTCGCGCCCCGTCAACAGCGGCTGGAGGCCATTGCCCAGCCGGATCAACGAGGTGATTGCGCCGTTGATGTCGAGACTGCCGCGCTCGGGCCGAAAGTCTCCGTTAATCAGCTTGAGCAGCGTACTTTTGCCTGCACCATTGGGCCCTATGATACCGATGCACTCACCGGGTTGCGCCTCGAACGACACGCCGTTCAACGCCCAAAACTCGTCCTTGCGCAGAGCCGTGAGGCTAGAACGAGCCATAAGTCGGCGCAACGGTTCGGCCAGCGCCTGCCGCAAAGCGCCAGAGGTGGTGCGGCAGAATTTCTTGCCTATCCCGCTACAGCGGATGCGGGCGGTGCTCATGGCTTAATCCGGTCAGGCGAAGTGCGGGGCAGGCACCCGATGGCCCGCCTCACGTCATGCGGGGAAGGACATGGCATCGGCGGAAACATCAGCGGTTTCCCCTTGGTCATTTGGATGTTGCTCTATCTGGGAAATGACCTCATTCGAGGCCAGCACCAACCCCTTGCGGTAATAGTCACTGGCTGTCGCAAAGTCCCGTTGCGCCTGATAGAAATCGCCGATTAACCTGCAAGCCTCGACGCTGGGTTCAACCGCGAGGCTCTTCTGCACATACTCGCGTGCTTTTTCCGTCTGGCCTGTGCGCATTGCAAGCTTGGCCAGTACCCTGAGCAGTACCGCATCATCCGGATGAGGCGCCAACCAGGCCTCGGCGCTCTGCAGGTGCTGCTGGGGGTCAGCGGCATTGATGCAGCCGTACAACACCAGTAGCGTTTCGTTCCAGTCCTTACCCAGTGCCAGCCGGATATCCTCCTCTACCTCCTGACCCGCGCCGGCGTCGATCATGGCAGCACCGTAAAGGGCATCCAGACCAGCGAGGCCCCGAATATGCATGGGGACATGTCGCCATATTTCACGAATGACAGCGGCATCCCGCGTCTTGGCCTTTTCCTTGAGCAGTGCGCTATAGGTCTCGGTCTCCAGCAACTTGACCTCGGCTTCGAGCATTACCCGGGTATTCCGCAAATGCGGCATCAGCCGATGCAAAGCCTCCCAGTTGGCGGTCTGGGCATAAGCCTGATGCATGAGCCTGAGTACGGCCGCATGGGTGGGCGCAATTCGGTTGAGGTCGGTCAGGGATTCCAGAGCCTCATCAAACTGACGACTGGAGAGTTGCAATTCGGCCCGGGTCAAGCCTATGGCCAATTCGGCCTCGGGCACACTTTTCTGGGCCAACCGGAGGTATTCCTCGCGCTGCTCGTGGGCACCCCGGGAATGGGCAGCGCGGGCCGCCGTAAGATAGTTAATCAGTGGGACACCACTATCCGCCGCGTGACGGATCAGATTGCGTTCGGCCTTTTCCCAATGCCCCTCCGCCGTTTCGATGAGACCTGCAATCAGCGCCTCCTGTGAGCGTTTGCCGCGTATCTCACTTTCCCGCCGCTTGATAACCTTGGGCAGTCGGGCAGCACCGTACATGAGGCGAATGGCGACATAAAACAGCACGAAACTGCTCACCAGCACGACCAGCACAAAGTACAGCGAAGTCTCCAGCACCCAGTCACCCAGACCAATGATGACATAACCGGCATTGCCAGCCGCCGCCAGATGGTTATAGCCCCAGACAGTCAACCCCAACACCAGAAAAAATCCCGCCAGGGAAAAGACGATTTTTCTTTTCACGGCTGTGCTCCCGCGTCGACCGGAGCGGTGGCTGGTGTTGTTTCAGCCGGCACGACCTCGGGGCTGACCGGCGATTCCGCTGGTGCCTTGCTGGTTTCCGGTGCGTCCTTGACCACTGCGGGCTTAGCCGCATCGGGCGCTCCGGTCGGCTCACTCACGGGCGGAGCTTTGCCCTTTTTAACCGCCACCGGCAACTTTTTTGATGTCTCTTTTCCTGTTCCGCCCCCTTCTTTGGCAGGCGCCGACTGCGGTTCCGGAGCCGGCACGACGGCCTTCGACTCGCTCGGCAGGGACGGTGCCGTTTCCGGAACGACAACAGGTGCCGCTTCAGCCGGAATGGACATATCGCTTTCCTTGGGCAGTTTGAGCGCGGCCTCCTCATGCTCCAACCTGAGCTTGCCGATATTTTGCAGCATCACCATCGACTTGCTGATGTCAGGGTAGGAGACATCCAGCGAACTGCCGGAGAGGGCAGCCAGTTCGTCCTGCATCGCCCGGGTTTCCGCTGCAGAAGTTTCAAAATGCTCGGCCACCCACTCGCCGGCAACCGTCAGGCTGTCCTTGAACAACTGGGCATCATTGCGCAAAAGTGCGGCGCGTGATGTTTCCAGCTTGAGCAGCAGCATCTGCCGAAGGGCCTCCGCCTGCTCTGGCGCCAGCAGGGCTTCGATCGGGCGATCAGTCCGCCTTACCGTAACCAGGTCTTTGAATTCGCGAATGGCCGCATCAACCGCATCCCCTTCCTGCCCCGGTTCCGCCGGCGGTTGCACCGCACTGGCTTTGGCCTTTTCATGCTCCTTCACAATTCCCGCATGCGGCAGAACCAGCGGCAGGCCTGCGACCTTTTTTTCCAGCGCAATCAGTTTGGCCGAAATGCCGACCAGATCGGGGGGATTCATTTTTCGGAGTACGGCCATTTCTTCGGCCAACGCCTCACGCACCTTGTAAACGGCAGGATCACCACTTTCCCGTAATCGATGGTCAGCAGCCTCCATTGCCGCCAGTACTGCCTTGATATCACCGACCAGATGCAACTTCTGATTGGCCACATTGAGCAGATATTCTGCGTCGGCAATCAGGAGGTCACCGTGTGTGGTGTTAAGTTGATGCCGAATCTGCAGGATTGCACCGCCCACCTCTGCCTGGACAGCATCAATGCGATCATTGAACTGCTGATCGTGTTCGCTGAGGGTACGCTCCAGTCGGGAGTCGTCCGTTGCCAGTTGCGACTGCAGCGTTGCAATCTGGGAATGGAGGCTGCTTATTTCAGATTGCAGCGCACTGATCTGTGGGGTGGCATCTTGGGGCGGCTCATGCGCTGATGACAACTGCAACCCAACCAATTCGGGCCTCGCCCGAAGTTCCTTCAGCAGGTACCAGCCACCGGCACCAATACCAACGATGAGCATCAGGATGATATAGCCGAACCAGGCTACGCCGCCGCGTTTTTTGGCGGGCTTTTGCTGTGAAGCTTCGACTGCAGCGGGGGTCGGTTCAAGTGCAGGGGTCTTTTCGGTGAGCTGTTCGGTCAATGGCGTATCCCCGTCTGTGAGTGTGTGGGCAGTGGCTGCCGTGAGTTCTTGTTGTTCTTGTTCGGGCAGGATGGCTGTAGCCAGCCCCAGCGCAACCGACTGTTCCGGCTGCATTTCGTCAATCAGCGGCTCGCTGGCCAATGGCCGCTCCGGAGGCCTTTCGCCTTGCTCTGCGTTCGGTTCTGGCAGCATAGCGCCCGATTGCAGGGGAAGGTCAACCCTGTCCGTGGCGTCATGGGTCGGTAGTATGGGCTCGGACGCCGCTACCTGCGGTTCGGCACCGGAACTGTCTGCGGGGGGTGTGACCTCGACCCCTGAGGCCAGCGGCGTCGCATCGACCACCGGCTCGCCCCAGATCCGGGCCAAAGGCCCCTGCCCGGTTCGTTTGGCATGAGCCAGTTGCCTCAGGGACTGAGCCAGAGCCTCATCGCTGGCCTGTTCCGCCACCAAGGCGCAGCGCCAGCCCAGTTGGCCAGCACGTTCGGCGAGCCGAGCACTGATGACCACCAGAGGAGTCCCGACAGCGGCTTCCAGTCCGGCATCCCGTACTAATTCGTCGAGTCGGGCCAAAGCCTCACCGCTGGTGATGACAACAGCATCGAAACCGGTTTCCCGCCACATTGTCAGCATCGGGCCGGCCTGGTCAGCCAGCACCGGCACTCGCCGGTAAAGTTCGGCATAAGCGACTTCGGCGCCACGCGCACCCAGCACCTCGGCCAGATGTTCGCGACCCCCGCTACCGCGCACAATCAGGATACGCTGACCCCGGACTTCCGCCATCCGGGCGTCATCCAGCAGCGCCTCGCTGTTGAATGGCGATGCAGGCACCAGATCAACCCGCAATCCCGCTGCTGACAGCTCAGCTGCAGTCGCTTCCCCTGCGGCAGCGATACGGGTACTGCCCAGCGATGCGACCCATCCGGGTATTTGCAGGGCATATCGAACGGCATTGGCGCTGACGAATATCAGCCAATGCCAGCCCTCCGGCCGATTAAGCAGGTCTGCGGCCAGACCCGCATCAGATACCGGTTGGATGTCAAGCAGCGGCAACGCGAGGGCGCGCCCGCCATCCTCTTCGATCAGGCGACAAAGGGCTTGGGACTGACCTTCGGGGCGGGTGACGAGTACTGTGAAATCAGACAGCGGCTGTATCGGCATGACGCTCAGTTCTCCTCATAAAGATCACGCAGAATTCGGTCGGCGCCGCGCCCCAGAAGATCATCCGCCAGCCGGACGCCCAACTGTTCGGCCTCGGCACTAAAACCTTCGATTTCACCGCGCACCAAGGCACGACCATCTGGGCTCGCCACCAGACCTCGCAGCCGCAGCCGACCATCGGTCAACTCGGCAAAACCCGCAATGGGCACCTGACACCCCCCATTGAGGCGGTGATTGAACGCCCGCTCCGCCCGCACACGGATAGCCGTCGCGCCATCATGCAGCACCTCAAGCAAGGCGTTGATACGGGCATCATCCTGCCGACATTCGATGCCTATGGCACCCTGCCCCACCGCCGGCAAACTCGCTTCAGGCGCCAGATACTCGCTAATGCGATGAGCCTGACCCAGCCTGATCAGTCCGGCAGCGGCCAGGATGATCGCATCCAACCCTTCCGATTCGAGCTTGTCCAGCCGGGTGCCGACATTGCCGCGCAAACTGTGAATACGGCATTCGGGCAGCCTTAGCCTGAGCTGGCATTGCCGACGCAGGCTGGAAGTGCCGATCCGGGCGGCGGCAGGGAGCTCAGACAGTGACCCAAAACGGTTGGAGACCAGGGCGTCCCGAGGATCTTCACGGCAGAGAATAGCGGCGAGATGCAATCCTTCCGGCAGTTCGGCGGGAACATCTTTCATGGAATGCACCGCAATATCTGCGGTTCCATCCATGATGCCCTGCTCCAGTTCCTTGACGAACAGGCCTTTGCCGCCCACCTTGGCCAGCGGTGCATCAAGAATCCGGTCACCACGCGTCACCATTTTGACCAACTCTACCTGGATGCCGGGATAGGCTGCCACAAGACGGGATGCGACATGCTCGGCCTGCCAGAGGGCCAGTGGACTTTTGCGGGTGGCGATCCTAATGGTGTTCTGCACAGCCAGAATCCGTGAACAAATAACGCTAAGTTTAGCAGATCATCCCAACGCCAAATCCCGCTGACGGACTATCGCTGTGGCATCAGCAACCATGCGGTTTCATGCAGCGCAGCCAGACCACGCTTCGCCAGGGCGGGATTTTGCGACAGAA
>JBILXN010000243.1:0-3036 GCA_044378425.1 Methylococcaceae bacterium | reverse complement strand
TTCCCATGACCATTCCAACTTTAACCATTTGACTTAGCCCGTTTTCGCAAAAGCGGGTATTTTAGCCCAATAAGCCTTGATAGCGATGAATCCATCTGCCAGTTTGAGGTTTTTGCCCGGATAACCCGTTAAGTGAACTCAAAAATGACGATCAAACGCCCTGAGCCCGATGACACCATTACGCCGCCTTTGACCACGATTGACCCCGCGGAGGCGCAACACTTTGAGAAACTGGCCCGCTTATGGTGGGATCGGGCTGGCCCGTTCTGGCCTCTGCATGCCATGAATGCGTTGCGGTTGCAGTACATCGTCGATCAGTTACTCGATCACTTGGGGGTAAAGCGTGCGTCCGAAAAGCCATTGTCATCCTTGCGGGTGTTGGACATAGGCTGTGGCGGCGGCATTTTGAGCGAGGCGGTGGCACGTCAGGGAGCGATCGTGCATGGTGTGGATGTCGTGCCGCGCAATATCGCCATCGCCGAGGCTCATGCGGCGAGTGAAGGTCTTGAGATACGCTACGAGTGCAATACTGCGGAAGCGCTGGCCGAGCGCGGCGCGCTCTACGATGTAGTGCTTAATATGGAGGTCGTCGAGCATGTCGCCGATCTACCCTTGTTTATGGCGAGTTGTGCCAGCCTGGTGAAGCCGGGCGGCGTGATGGTGGTGGCGACGATCAATCGCACGCCCGCGTCTTTTGTCAGTGCCATCGTCGGTGCCGAATACATCCTGCGCTGGTTGCCGAGGGGGACTCATCACTGGCAGAAATTTCAAAGGCCCGCCGAACTGGATCGGCTGTTGGCCATGGGGGGGCTTAAGCGAGTGGCTCAAACCGGAGTCGCCGTAAACCCGCTGACACGGAGTTTCCGGTTGACCCGCTACCTCGGTATCAACTACATGCTGGTGGCTCGTAAGTTCAAGGGCCAGATGGCAGCAACATAATTGCGGCGAAAGTCGAAAATCGCTTGCAACCGACGGCGGATGAAGAGGGCGTGCACCCACTCACCCAGCCAGCCCCAGGGCATAACGTAGTGAACGATATCTTCCATTTCGATGCCGCCTTCGACTGCCGTGAAACGATGCTCATGAAACCAGAAGCGGAAGGGTCCGAGGCGCTGTTCATCGACAAACCGGTGAAGATGCTCGACATGCTTGATTTCGGTTACCCACGTCATGGGGATCCCTGCCACCGCAGCGATACGGTAAGTGATGATCAAGCCGGAATAAATATGTTCAGGCACGTCCGAAGTGATCCGGAAATTCAGAAAACCAGGGGTAATGGCTTCGAGATTGCGGGGCGTCGAAAAAAACGGCCAGGCCTCCTCCAGCGTGATGGGTAGAAACTGTCGACGACGGAGTGAGTGGATCTTCATGAGGTTTGTACGGGGGTCGCTCTAATTGTTGGGGGGTGAAAGCCATGGGAGAGGCCCGTCTTTCGTTGATGCTGCACCTGAACTAAGGTGAAAAGGCCGCTTCTAAAATTTCGGTTTAAGTCCCCCTACTATATAGAAAGAAAATCCAAAGATGACCGCTTCAAAACTGACCGTACTCTACGACGGTGGCTGCCCGATGTGCAGTCGCGAGATCAACCATTATCGCCGAATTGCAGGCAAACAAGCCGCACTATGCTGGATTGATGTGACCCAAGATTATGCCGCGCTGGCCCACTATGGGCTGACTCGCGAGGAGGCCCTCAAACTTTTTCACGTGGAGGATCAATCGGGCATCATGCACGTGGGTGCGCGGGCCTTTATCGCGCTTTGGGCGGTGTTACCCGGTTACCGCTGGTTGGCGATGGTGTGTCGCGTGCCCGGCGTTCCGGCGGCGCTAGACGTCATTTACCGCAAATTTGCCGGCTGGCATTTCCGTCGCCGTTGCAGCGATGGTGCCTGTGATTTGCCCAAGATATAGCGGCTGTCATGAGTACAGCCATCGTATGGTTCCGGCGCGATCTGCGACTGTCTGATAACCCCGCTTTGCTGGCTGCGCTGGCTTCGTCCACCAAAGTCATCCCCCTATATATTCATCAGAATAGGCCCCTGGGTGCCGACCACGACTGGTCCATGGGCAGTGCCAGTCGCTGGTGGCTGCATCATAGTCTTGAGGCGCTCGACACCCAGTTGCGACAACGGGGTTCAAGGTTGCTCATTTTAGAGGGTGAGCCGTTGGCCATTCTGCGTCAGCTTCTGGCAACAGCCGGGGTCGACCGGGTATTCTGGAATCGGCTCTACGATCCCGCGGATATTGCCCGCGATACCGGCATTAAACAGGTGCTGCGCCATGAAGGCTGTCAGGTAGAGACCTACAACAGTGCATTGCTCTACGAGCCATGGGAGGTTCGTCGTGAGAATGGCGAGCCTTACCGGGTGTTCACGCCATTCTGGAAGGCTATGCAGAAACGGGGGATTGATCGGCCACCCGAGCCCGCGCCTTTAGCGTTGCCACCAGTAACGGAGCAGCTACCCGGGTTGCTACCGGAAGCGCTAGGCTTGCTGCCGCGGATACCTTGGGATGCAGGGTTGCGATCATTCTGGCAGGTGGGCGAAGTCGCAGCCCAAACTCGCTTGATGGCATTTATTACCGATTGCGTCGGCGATTATCAGGCGGAACGCGACCGGCCGGATCATGCGGGCACCTCCCGCCTGTCACCGCATCTGCACTTTGGCGAAATATCGCCGAGGCAGATTGTCTCTGCGTTGCGCGATACGTTGGGGCCAGACCTGGGCGCCGGAGTGACCAGTTATATTCGTGAACTGGCATGGCGGGAGTTTGCCCATCATCTGCTATTCCATTTTCCGCATACCGCTGATGAGGCACTGGACCAGCGTTTTTTGGCATTCCCATGGCAGGACAGGGATGAGTCAGAATTACGGACCTGGCAACGAGGGCTTACCGGATTTCCGATTATCGACGCGGGTATGCGCGAATTGTGGTCTACCGGCTGGATGCATAACCGGGTGCGGATGATCGTTGGGTCGTTGCTGACCAAGAATCTCCTGATCCCATGGCAAACGGGCGCTCGCTGGTTTTGGGATACGC